>CAYUBV010000334.1:0-3144 GCA_964443035.1 uncultured Tangfeifania sp. | reverse complement strand
GCGTGATGTATAAGATATAGGATATGAGAAAGAAATATATATCAAAAGCTTTAATACGATACAACCAGATTTTGAAGTTTTGATATGAAACAATAATTACATCAGCTAAACAGTAATGAGCCAGGTCGTAAAAACGGTGTTTAATTATATTTAAACCGAATTTTTTTGAGATATTGATAAAATTAAAACAATAAAAGAATGGTTATGAATAAATTTAAAATTTTTTATGCTGCAGGAATAATAGCAAGTAGTTTATTTCTTGTTAGTTGTGATGATTCTGGTAAGGCAGACCCGGTTGAAAAACCGAATATTCTGTTTATAATGACAGATGATCATTCCAATCAAACCCTGAGTGCCTACAGCAACACCCTTATCAATACTCCCAACCTTGATCGCATTGCTGATGAAGGGGTGTTTTTTCAGAACAGTTTTGTGGGCAACTCCATTTGCGCGCCAAGTCGGGCTACCTTGCTCACGGGTAAACATTCCCACAAAAACGGACAATTGACGAATATGGACACTTTTGATGGTTCACAGGTTACGTTTCCTAAATTATTGCAGCAGGCGGGTTATGAAACTGCTATGATAGGGAAATGGCACCTGCGAAGTGAACCCACTGGTTTCGATTACTGGAACATTCTTCCGGGCCAGGGACAATATTACAATCCCGATTTTATTGAGATGGGTGAACAGAAACGGTATGAAGGTTATTGTACTACACTTACCACTGATTTTGCAATGGACTGGCTGGAAAACAGAGAATCGAAAGATAAACCGTTTTGCCTGTTGCTGCACCATAAAGCGCCACACCGCACCTGGCAACCCGATACTTTGCACTTTGATGAATTTAAAGACAAGGTTTACCCGGTGCCGGACAACTTTTTCGATGATTATGAAGGCCGGAGGGCCGCTGCAGAACAACGCCTCAGCATTCGTTCTACCGACATGGACATCCGGTACGACCTGAAAATGCAGGACGAACGCATCGAATCGAGATTTCCGGGAATGGACCATACTGCCCGGATGAACGAACAGCAGAAAAAAGCGTGGAATGCGCATTATGAACCCATCAAGGAGAATTTTCTGGAGCAAAATCTACAGGGTGATGACCTGTACCTATGGAAATACCAGCGGTATATGCGCGATTACCTGGCTTGTATCCGGTCGGTTGACGAAAATGTAGGTCGGGTACTGGATTACCTGGAAGAGAACGGACTTGATGAAAATACACTGGTGGTCTATACCTCTGACCAGGGGTTTTACATGGGAGAACACGGCTGGTTCGATAAACGGTTTATGTACGAAGAGTCGTTTAGCACTCCTCTTTTGATGCGTCTGCCAAATGGATATAATACCCGGGGTACTATCCCGGAGCTCGTTCAAAATATCGATAATGCCCCAACCTTTCTCGATTTTGCCGGAGTAGATATCCCTGAAGAAATGCAGGGGCGTTCGCTCAAACCACTGCTCACCGGAGAAAAAGATAACGAATGGCGCGATGCCCTTTATTACCATTATTATGAGTTTCCCAACGAGCATATGGTGAAACGACATTATGGAATACGGACCGACCGGTATAAACTTATTCATTTTTATAACGATATCGATGAATGGGAACTGTACGACCTGAAAAACGACCCGCATGAAATGAACAACCTGATCGACTCAAATGAGCATGCGGAACTTATTGACAGCCTCAAAACAGAACTCACCCGCTTGCAGGTTAAATATGAAGATACCGACCGCTCCACCTATTGAACAAATAAGTCAATGAAAAAAGATCAAAAAACAACCACAAAATGAACAAAACCGCTAACATAAACATTCGACCTTCCTGTTGCCGAAGAAATCAACCCACCATCCTCAGAAAAAACAAGGTTCATTTTTTTACAGGATGTCTGGCCCTGGTATTTTTGTGTTTACCAATGGGAACAATAGCTTCTGCGAATGGGCAGGAAAAAGAGAAGCCCAACGTACTTTTTATCATTTCCGACGATTTAACGGCCACTGCTATTTCGGGTTACGAGAACCGGATGTGCCAAACCCCGCATATAGACAAACTGGCATCAGAAGGAATGCGATATACCCGGGCCTATTCCCAGTACCCGGTATGTGGACCATCGCGGGCTTCTTTTATGTTCGGGTATTATCCCAATGCCACAGAAACTTACGGATATGTGAGCGGACGGGAAAATGTGGGAGAAGAGCGGGATTCCTGGTCGCAATTATTCAAAAAAAACGGTTATTATACTGCCCGGGTCAGTAAAATATTTCACATGGGAGTGCCCATTCACATTGAGGAAGGAACCAATGGAAGTGATGATGAAGCCTCATGGACCGAGCGATTTAACAGCCCCGGACCCGAATGGAAGGCTGAAGGAGAGGCTGAACTGGTGCAGAACAACCCTTACGGACTGAAGCCCCGGCAGGGCGGCAATGTAATGACGGTTGTAAAAGCCGATGGCGGTGATTTGGTTCATTCCGACGGAAAAACCGCTGAAAAAGCCTCGGAACTTATTCGTAAACACAAAGACGAACCTTTTTTTCTGGCCGTGGGTTTCGTGCGTCCGCATGTTCCTTTTGTGGCTCCCAAAGAGTATTTTGAACCTTATCCGTACGAGCAGATGGTTTTACCTCCTGTGGTGGAAAACGATTGGGATGATATCCCCGACAAAGGAATCAACTATGTTACAAGTGTAAATGCCAAAATGTCGGAGGAGCAGGAAAAAAAGGCCATTGCAGGATATTATGCATCGGTTACCTACATGGATGCGCAGGTGGGAAAGGTGCTGAAAACACTTGAAGAAGAAGGACTCGGGGACAATACCATTGTCATTTTCACTTCCGACCATGGGTTCCACTTAGGAGAGCATCGGTTTTGGATGAAAGTCAGTCTGCACGAAGAATCAGTTCGTGTGCCGCTTATTATCAAAGTTCCGGGAAAAGAACCCGGAGTGTGTCACTCGTTTGCCGAACTGCTCGATCTCTATCCGACTGTTGCTGAACTGGCCGGACTGGAAACTTCACCACACCTGCAGGGGAAAAGCCTTGTTGAAACCCTGGATGACCCATCAGTTGAAGTAAGGGACATGGCTTTCTCTATGAACAACTGGCGGGGGAAAACCTATTTATTACGAACTAACA
>CAYUBV010000333.1:1826-3166 GCA_964443035.1 uncultured Tangfeifania sp. | reverse complement strand
ATTGAAGACCTCACAAAAACATTCCGCGCATTACGCAAACAGCAAAAAGGGCTTAACCGCGATAGCAAGGAATACGTTGCCATTCAGCGTAAAATTGATGCTGTAAAGGGCGAATTCCGTAAAATTAACGGGCAGGTAACACATCAACGCGGGCTGCTTGGGAAACTAAAAGGCGCCGCCGGCGGTTTGTTGCCCGCTTTTGGTTTTGCCGCAATTATTGGAGGAGCCGTAGCCCTGGGACGCAAAATTTTTAACCTTGCACAGCAAACGCAGGAATACCGCAAACAAATTCAGCAGCTTACCGGTGAAAGTGGGCAATCACTGGCCGACCTTACGGCAAAAGTGGAAGCCAGCGCCAATACGTTCAAAAAAGACTTTAATACCCTGGCCATAGCAAACCACAACTTTGCCGAAAGTATGAAAATTTCGGAGGATCAGGCTAATGACCTTATCAACAAAGGTTTTTTAGCCGGTGCCGATGCTTCCGATGAATTTTTAGATCGGTTGCGCGAATACGGTCCTCAATTTCAGGCTGCCGGTATTTCAGCAGAGCAGGCCATTGCTATCATGACCCAGGAAGTTAAATCCGGAGTTTATTCCGACAAAGGGACCGATGCTATTAAAGAGGCCACCATTGCCATTCGCGAAATGACACCTGTTACCCGCGAGGCAATTGAAGGAATAGGGCTTTCATCTGCAAAACTCGAAGCAGACCTTCGTTCAGGGTCAATCAGTTATTTCGATGCCATTCAAATAATATCGAATAAAATGGCAGAACTGCCTCCGCAAAGCACCGAAGTGGGAACCGCTCTTGCCGATATATTCAAAGGTGCCGGGGAGGATGCCGGATTAGATTACATTACCATGCTTGGAAATGTAGAAGGGAGCATGGATAAATTGGTGGAAGGTGCCGGAGAAACAGCAGAGGTACAGCAAAAGTTACTGGATGCCAACCAGCGGCTTTCAACAGCATGGAGCGACCTGCTCGGCACCGGTACCGGAACATTTACCAGCTTGAAAGCAAGCGCTAAAGTACTGTTGGCAGATGGACTGGAAGGAGTTGTGAAAGGCATTGCTAATATTCGGGACTGGTTTATTGAACTGTATAATGAAAGTTTGCCGGTACGCGCCGGAATACAATACATGTTTTCTATGTGGAAAACATCAATTAACGTTGTAAAAACCGCAATGCAAACATTGTGGGAACAGTTAAAGCTGGGAGGCCGTCTGTTTAAAGCAGTATTCACGTTCGATGTATCTGGCATAAAAAAAGCCATTACTGACTTTGGCAATACCATGAAAGAAAATGTGGTTGAAAATGCAAAAACAGTTGGTAATGC
>CAYUBV010000333.1:0-1726 GCA_964443035.1 uncultured Tangfeifania sp. | reverse complement strand
ACCTGGAGGCTGAAAGGAAGCAGGCCACCATTGATGCAGAACGGGCAATGGCTGAAGAGGTGGAAAAATCGACCGATAAACGGGCCAAAGATTACGATAAAATGGCTGACGATGCCATGAAATCGAGCGAACAGCTTACCGATTTTGAAAAAGCACAGGCTGAAAAGCGCGAAAAAACCTACCTGGACCTTGCATTGTCAATTGGCCAGGGATTGGGACAGGTAATGCAGGATCAGGAAGCTACGTTTAAAGATTACCTGAGAGAAACCATTCTGATGGCGCTCGATGCGTTGCATAAATTTTTCCTCATTGAGAAAGCAAAAGCGATTATCAGCAGTGCCGCCAAAGGGAACATTTTTGGTGCTGTTGCAAAAGTGGTAGCTATGGAAGTAGCATACCAGGGGGTGAGGGCTGCCGTTTCAAAATCGATGTACGAAGGGGGGCACACCGGCCCAGGCGGCAAATACGAACCGGCCGGAATTGTACATAAGGGAGAATACGTTATTCCACAAGAAGGAGTAAATAATCCACAAATAAGGCCTGTAATTGATATAATTGAACAGGCACGCCAAAATAGCCAATTGGCCCAGATTAGTTTATTGAATGATTCATTTAATGCGGGTACACCCCGAAATTATGCCAACGGAGGGTTTACAGGTAATTCAACAACTCCGGGCAATGATTCTCAAATAGACAGCTATGGAATTATGGCAGAGCAAAATGAAAACATTAAACAGTTATCGGAAACCATAAAGCAATTTATGAAGTGGAAACCAACCGTATCTACCACACTCATTAAAGAAGACCTTGAAATGATTGATAGAATAGAACAAAATAGCAGACTTTTTTAAATTTTAAAAATATGGACATTTTATCATTAATCGATTTAAAAATCAAGCTGGTTGATGAAGATGAAGAAACCAGCAATGTAAGCACTGAGTTAAAAACTGAGCAGGATTCTCCATTTGAAACACTGAACAATATGGAATACAATCCACATTTATTAAATAACCTTTTAGAAGATTTATTATGACAACACAAAAAGATTTTGAACCACAAGTAGTTGGTATAAACCAACGTTTACAAAATGAAGCGCTAAAAGCCTGGGAAAAGTATATTGAAGCTTCAATCGATGCTTTATGCGAGGTTGTTTCTTTTCTGAATGAGAAAGATATGGAAACGGAACAATTTATCAGTATCGCTTTCCTGGGACCTAAACAGGCAATCGTTCGTTTGTACGAATTATCCGGGCAATCATTTAAAGGTATGAATACCGATAAATTGATTGAGAACGGTATAATCAGCAATGAGTATCATTCAGAGGTTGAAAGATACCTGAATGCATTCCAGCAGGCAAAAAAAGAAGCTGAGAGCCTGTTTAAATTTGATTTGGCAAAGCTAAGGGATGAACAGGGATTGTTTTCTCTTTCTGATGAATTCCACAATGCCCTGAAAGAACATTGCACTGTTTATACGCAATCAGCCCAACAAAATGAAGCCCTGGAAAAATTGAAACAACTGATTGATTCACTGAATTTCTTTTCGGATGCTGGCCTGATTAAACCAGCATACGGAACCAATTCATTATCTCCTTTGATGCAAGGAATAAGGGGCAACATCGAACAAAAAGAATTTGAACCAGCTTTAAATCTTTTTAAATTATCCAGGTGGAACTTTTTATTTAAATAGTGGTTGTCCTTGATTAATCTTTCTTGATGCAAGGATT
>CAYUBV010000332.1:0-3170 GCA_964443035.1 uncultured Tangfeifania sp. | reverse complement strand
AAAAAATATAAAGCTTTAGGCTGACAGACAGGAGCTTGTGTAAGTAAAATCCGTTTAAAAGTATAAGGGTAGTGCAAACGTTGTTACAAAAAAACCCCGGCTTTCGCCGGGGTTTTTTTCATTTTAAAACTTATACTTTACTGAACGCCGGTGCGGGTATCCCACCACATTTTTTTACCCCAAAAATCATCTTCAACTTCAGCATTAAAAGAAGAAGAGTTGTCTCCATTCAGTGTTAATTCGTTTTGCGGATACGGGTAACGGAAAGGTGGTGAATTATGCCCGGTGTATGCGCTGCCCGGAGCTACATAATGTGTTGTTGGAACACCGGTTCTGCGGAAAAGAGACCAGGCTTCCATACCTTGCTTGAACAGGGCAATCCATTCCTCCAAGTAAACTTGTTCCAAAGTTCCGTCATAAGCACCGTCTGCGGCCAGGTAAGCATCAATATCGGGCTGTTCCAAACCGTTTTCAACCATTGAACCTTCAACTGCAGCATTGTAAGCTTCTTCAGCTCCAACACCCACGTTGTATCCTTTGAGAGCTGCTTCGGCTGCCAAAAACATTACTTCGGCATAACGCATATATGGTGCAAATCCTGCGGGGTCTCTTCTGAACCGATAGCCAATACGGGAAATAGTTGAAAGGTTTGGCTGAGTAGTTGCACCAATTGTAAAACCACGGAATTCTCCGTCAGATTCAGCGGGAAAGGCATAAACAGGCAATCTCGGGTCATTTCTTTCTTTCATGGCATTAATCAGAATATCAGACATACCGTGATCATCACGACCTTTTGAATCTTCAAACCAGGGTTCTTCATAAGGTGAACTACCCGGATAATAGAAAAATGCATTGTCATCGTTGCTTTCCATTATCGGATTTGCCGATAAATTGCCCATAATTCCTTCAACTGTCGACTTGGCAAGACCGGCATCAACTTCAGAAATACGCATTGCAAGCCTTAACCGAAGCGAGTTGCAGAATTTTTGCCATTTGTCAACATCTCCATTGAATAAAATATCGCCGCTGCCAAGATTATCATTTCCTCCCTGATTAAACAAGTCATTGGCTTCACTCAGAGTTTGTAGCAATGCGGGGTAAATTTCTTCCTGTCTGTCATAAGCAGGAAGAAGAACGCCATCGTCCATTTTCAAGGCATCGGTATACGGAACATCTCTCCAGGTATCCGTAATTTTCTGAAAAAGTTGAGCCTCTAATACTTTAGCAACGCCAAGAAGATTTGTGGCCCCGTCGGCTTCGGCTTTCATTTTAATCTCATTGATGTTATTCAGGGTTATGTACCCGTAATACCATTTATCTTCTACCACTGTTGGACGGAAATTGTAGCGTGCTTCATCGATATACTGAATTTTGGCAACATGCCCGCCATAAGTACTAGGTTCGTTCATATTATTCCAAACATCGTAGTACGTATCAGAATGGTACCTTATAACAAACGCCAACACATTTGTTGCCGGAGCATCCTTTGCTCTGTCAGGGTCAGTGTTTATCTCTTCGAATTCTTCGGTGCAGCCTGGAATTAAAAGAGCTGCCAGAATTACGAATGCAAATATGGTTTTCATATATTTTTTCATGATCAATCTGTATTATTCGTTAAAATGTTAAGTTTAATTTAACTCCAAAACTGCGTGATGGCGGGTAACTTGTTGTTTCCAAACCAACACCACTATTACCTGATCCTGCAGTATTTTCAGGATCAAGGCCAGCTTTATTGGATTCATGCCTCCATAAAATAGCCAGGTTCGTTCCAACTAATGAGACAGTACCGCTTTTTACAAAATTATTTCTTCCCACAAGAGTTCTGGGAAGACGGTATGATAAATGAGCCTCGCGCAATTTTCCGTACGAACCATCGTAAATCGATAATTCACGGTTGCTGTAGAAGTTGCCGAAGAAACCTTGTGCTGACGTTACATTGTCATTTACAGAACCTTCTTCATTTACAAATTTTTCATCGGCCATATAGTTCTCTCCCAAAACAATACCGTTTTCACGAATATCGCCTTCGGCAGTAAATTCAAGCACACCAGCATAGGCACCAAACATATTTGAAACACTGAAAATGTCACCACCCTTGCGGATGTCGAGCAGGAAACCTGCACTCCAGTTTTTCCAGGCAAATTCATTGCGAATACCTCCAATCCAATCCGGGTTAACAGCACCGAGTTTCATATTGCTTTCCAATACCGGCATACCATTTTCTCCAACAACAATTGCGTTGTCGTTGTCTTCGTCGCGAACCATGCCAGTACCGTAAATTACGCCCCATTCGTCACCCGGGCGCGCCTGAACATAAGTACTCCATTGTGAACCAATATCATAAGATTCAAGCGACTGGCCTGTTACAGGGTCTGTGTAGAGCTCAATAATTTCACTGTTATCTTGTGCCCAGTTAAGAATAATATCCCAATTAAAACCATTTGAGTTTCTGAATACTGCTCCGTTCAACTGGATTTCAATACCATTATTGTTGATTTCACCGGCATTAATCAATGTTGAATTGTAACCGGTAGCTTTTGAAATGGCAACACTCATTATCTGATCGGTGGTGATTTTATCGTAATAGGCGACATCAAATCCAACTCTGTTATCCAGGAAGTTTGCTTCAATACCAAACTCAGTTGTTACCACCTGTTCCGGCCTAAGTGCTGCCGGAGGATAAGTAGTAGTCTGACTGTACTGTGTTGTACCATATATTGTACTTGCACTTGCCCCAAAATAAGGATCGGTTCTGTACGCACCTGTTGCGCTACCCACTTTTGACCAGCCTCCACGTAATTTCAAGAATGAAATAGCATCAGATTCAACATTAAACGCTTCAAGAGGCAGAAAACTTGCGCTAATTGAAGGATAGAAGAATGATTCTGCAATAGTGGAACTCCAGTCGTTACGCACTGTACCATTCAGAAATATCCAGCTTCCATAGCCAAATGAAGCAGAACCGTATACAGAATTGCTCCTTATCCAGCTATGATTCATGGCCGTTACGGGGTTACCACTCACATTTGAAATGGTAAACAGGTTAGGCACAGTAAGTTCGTTGGCGCCGAGTGAATTTGACGCAAATCTTAGGTTCCGGTAGTTTGCACCGGCCAATGCATCTAGTGTAATCTCACCAAACTCTTTATTGAATGATGCAATAAAGTCAG
>CAYUBV010000331.1:0-3176 GCA_964443035.1 uncultured Tangfeifania sp. | reverse complement strand
AAAAACCTGACCGGCTTTGCCCTCCTCTTTTTTGCAACAATTATTTTAGTGTTAAGCAGTTGCCAGGAAAAACGGCCTGAAGAATTGCCAAACATTTTATGGCTGACCAGTGAAGATAACAGTCCGCTTTTGGGATGCTACGGCGATGAATTTGCCACCACACCCAACCTCGACAAACTGGCTTCCGAAGGCTTTTTATATACGCATGCTTATGCCAATGCACCTGTTTGCGCACCGGCAAGAAACACCATCATCACCGGCGTTTACGCCAATTCCGGCGGAAATCAGCACATGCGAAGCTACTACCCGATTTCAGAGGTCGTTAAAACATATCCCGAATTTTTGCGCGAAGCAGGCTATTATTGCACCAACAACGCGAAAACCGATTACAATACCAACAGCATCGAGCCCAATAAAATCTGGGATGAAAGCAGCAACAAAGCCCATTACAAAAACAGGGAACCCGGCCAGCCGTTTTTTGCGATTTTCAACACGGGAATTTCTCATGAAAGTTCACTGCATGATTCCATTCCCGACGAAGAACTGCGGCACAGTCCCGATGAAGTTCCCATTCCTCCGCACCATCCGGCAACACCAGCCATGAAACACGACTGGGCGCAGTATTACGATAAAGTTGAGGACATGGACACCCAAATCGGGAAATGGCTGCAGGAACTGGAGGATGCAGGCCTTGCAGATAATACCATTGTTTTTTATTATGGCGATCATGGTGGTGTTATTGCCCGCAGCAAACGCTATGTTTACGAAACCGGAACCCGTGTGCCCTTTATCGTTCGGATTCCCGAAAAATATAAATACCTGTTTCCTGAAAAAGAACCGGGTTCAAAAGTTAACAGGCTCATCAGTTTTGTTGATTTGGCACCAACTTTATTAAGCATTGCCGGAATTGAAATTCCCGGGTTTTTGCAGGGAAATGCTTTTTTAGGCAACCAAAAAACCGAAGACCCTGAATATGCTTTCATGTTCCGCGGAAGAATGGACGAACGTTACGACATGAGCCGCGCAGTGCGTGACCAAAAATTCCGATACATCAGAAACTACATGCCGTACCGAATTTACGGCCAGCACCTCGAATATTTATGGCGGGCGCCCTCTATACGTTCATGGGAAGAAGCTTATTTGAACGGCGAATGCAACGAAACACAAAGCAGGTTCTGGGAACCAAAAGCGGTTGAAGAATTGTACGATACGGAAAATGATCCGTGGGAAATTAATAACCTGGCTGGCAATCCGGAATACAAAGATGTACTTGAAAGAATGCGCCGGGCAAACAAAGACTGGATGACCCGGATTTATGATACCGGTTTCATTCCTGAGGCCGACCGGGTTGAACGTGCCGGAGATGTTCCGATGTATGATTATATGCGATCGGGAGAAGTTGAACTCAATCCCCTTGTTGAAGCTGCAGAGATTGCTACTTTAGGTCAACCCGAAAACCTTGAAAAACTTGTTTCGTACCTGAAAAATGATGAAAGCGCCATTCGCTACTGGGGTGCAACCGGACTGTTAATTTTGAAGGAAGATGCCAGGCCGGCTGTACCTGAACTGAAAGAGGCGCTGAACGACGAATCAGCCAACGTTGTCAATGTAGCTGCTGAAGCCCTTTACAACATGGGAGAAAAAGAGGCTGCAAGAAAGGCATTGCTCGGTGTGCTGAAAAATCCGGGTGAATTTGCCCGCTGCCATGCTTTAAATGTCATCGACTGTATTGAAGAAGAAAGCCCTGAAATTGTGGAAGGTGTCATTCGGATGATTAACAATGCCGAATCGAACACACGGAACAAATACGATATGCGGGCGGCGAAATGGCTGGTTGAAAAGTGGGGGCTGAATCCGGATGATTATGATATTGAATTTGCATGGTAGTTTTTACCAATCGTCATAAACGGTAAACACAACGCGTGTTTCGTAAGCGGAAGCACCCATGGCAACCGACAATCCGCTAAGCCGGAGGGAGACCGGAATATAAACGACTTCACGCATACCCTGGAAAAAATAAGTGGAAGTGTTGGATATTTCCTGGTAGTTTTCACCATCATGAATGTTTGGATTACCGCTGTTTCCTAACTGGTCACCCCGGCCGGTTCTTTTAATTTCCAGCTTCAGCCCATTGTTCCAGTTAAGGTCTGATTTAAAAACTTTGATATTCCATTTTGTGTTGGGGTTATTCTTTTTGTTCAGGTCATCGGTATACAGTAAGGAAATAAAGAAGGAGGATTCCGTTTCAATTCCTGAAGGAAAATCTTCGCCTGCTTCACCGATTGTAAAATTTGAGTTGTCGAAAACAGCATTCCCTTCCAATTCAACTTTTAATTGTTGTCCTTTGGAAAGGAAAGCAACCTGGAGGATTATTGCGAGAAAAAATAGCTTTTTCATCTTAAATATTTTAATTGTCGCTTAGCGTATATAAAATAGTAAACGAAGATTCACTGGCAGCCGTAATTTTTGAATAGTCGGACACTTCGATGGAAAAAGTGAGCTGGTGGCCGTTGTTTACCCCGTCGCCGGTAAAGCAGTTCCCAACATCCGTAATAATTGCCTTTGGCTGGTTTGAAAGCGAGACTTTTCCTGCAGGCTGCCCAAATTGACCGTCGCCCGTGCCGTCGTAACGTAGGGCTTCCACATTCAGTGTAACTCCTTCGGGCAAACCGCCACCTGTGATTTCAGCCAAAATCGACCGCGTATTTTGCGGATTGGCCAGGGCCGATGAATAATTGAGCCAGAGTGTTTGATCGGTTGTTCGTTTTATTTGTGGCGAAGCGCCCGACTCGGCAACCGGCAAAACAGTAAAATGAATGCTGTTGTTCGCGTCGGGTTCAATGTCGACGAGGGCTACAGGCGGCAAAGAAAAACTGACATTCAGCTCACCTTCTTCCCATTGCGCAAACGCATTGTTTATAAAAAAAACAAATGCACCCAAAAACAGCAAAATGTATTTTATACCTGGTTTCATAATTGTAAAATTATCTTTCATTTATATCAACTACCTGGCCGTTTAAAATTCCCACAACAAATGCTCCCCTGAATTTCGATTCCAGTCTTTTTCGCTCTTCAACTGCTTTTTCCAGCGAATTGAACCGGCCAATAAAATATTTGTAAAAGTTATCTATTTGTTTTTCAAAATCAAACGTTTCTCCTTTAAAAAATGAAGATTC
>CAYUBV010000330.1:0-3184 GCA_964443035.1 uncultured Tangfeifania sp. | reverse complement strand
CTGAAGGTATAGAAAAAGCTTACTTTTTGGTACGTACCAAGCACTGCCTGGGTCATTTGTTCTTCATTCTGGAAAAATCCGGCTTCTGTGTCGCCGATGGGATCCAGGTTAATGGTATCTTCATTGCACGAAGCAAATGAAAAAACGATAGCCAGAATTGCGATATATATATATTTAAATTTCATAATGTTTCTTTTTAGAAGTTAATATTTATACCAGCGGTGAATACTACAGGTGTTGTATCGTTTTCAGGATCCAATCCTGAATAAGGAGTGATCACAAACATGTTCGATCCCGATAAATACATACGGGTACTGTTTATACCCACCTGGTTGAGCAGGTCGGGACTGAAAGTATATCCCAGTTGCATATTCTGAAGTCTGAAAAAACCGGCATCTTCCACCCAGCGGTCCGACATCCTGTTATTTCCGGATGGATCGTTGGCAATGGCACGCGGCATTGTTGTGGATGGATTTTGAGGAGTCCATCGGTCGAGAACAGAAGTCAGGAAGTTGGAGCCACCGGCTACCATGTTTTCGCGGTACCGGCGAATGTTGTTAATCTTCTGCACATCGCCCACACCACGGAAATTAAAGCTTAAGTCCCAGTTTTTATAGTCGAAGTTCAGATTCAACCCATAATAGAATCCGGGAATGGTTTTACCGAGATAGGTGCGGTCGAAATCATCAATTTTTCCATCCGGCTCTGTTCCAACCCATTGGTTTTCAATTTCCGGATCGGGAGCGCTGAACAGGTCTTCGAAATACATATCGCCGGGAGCTTTTTGATTATCCCGGCCAGGGTCGGTATATTGTTCTTTCCAGGCAGTAACTTCTTCTTCTGTCTGGAAAATTCCTCCCACTTTGTAACCATAAATGTAATTCATCGATTCTCCTTCTTCGATGCGCAAGGTACCGCCCTGCGGACGTCCCCGGTAAAGTTCTTTCACCACGTTTTTCACAGTAGTAAGGTTAAAAGAACCATTGAACCCAACTTCGCCAAACTGGTCGTTGTATCCCACCTCGAATTCAAGTCCGTTGTTCTCTACCTTGGCAAGGTTCACCACCGGGTCATTCAGGGCTCCAATTACCATAGGTATGTTGATGGTTTGCAGGATTCCGTCGGTTAAGCGGTTATAATATTCAGCGGTAAAACTCATTTTGTTGTCGAGTAGAATAGCATCAAAACCTATATTGCTTGTGGTAACTGTTTCCCAGCTCATGTCAACAATCGGAAAATCGCCAAGGGCTGCTGCAGCATTAATATTTCCTTCTCCTGTGGCTTCGCCACTCTCACCCAAAGAATATTTTGGGTTGAAATTAACCATTGAAAGGAAAGCATAATCCTGAGTTTCCTGGTTACCGGTTTGTCCCCAGCCTGCACGGATTTTAAAATCGTCGAGCCAGGTTAAACCTTCCATAAACGATTCGGATGAAACACGCCACGCAGCGGCAAACGACGGGAAAGTACCCCATTTGTAACCGGGCCCGAATTTCGAAGTTCCATCGCGGCGCACTGTGGCATCCAGGTAGTATTTGCTGTCGTAATGGTAACTCAACCGCCCCATATAACCTTGCAGGCCTGATCGGTTTCGCATAAAGTAAGAATTTTTATCTTCAGGTGGCCAGCCTTCGTCAACACGACGCTGATCCCAACTTGTAATGGGCGAATTATTCCGGATACTGATAGTCTTAATATTCCAGCCCACTTCCTGATCCGTTGCATTCAGCACCAAATCAACACTGTGTTTGCCAAGGGTATTGTTGTAACCAATCAAAAATTCCTTTACAATATTTTTATTGATTGTTTCACGATTGCGGTAAGTATTTCCGCTTGAAAGCAACCTCCCCCCATGGTCAGGGTTAAATAATCCGCTTTCAACTGCCTCATAAATTTCACGGTTGTTGGTATAATAATCAAAACTAACTGTTCCTTTTATCCGCAACCCTTCAACCGGTGAAATTTCAGCATAGAACGAACCAAGATTTCTGATCAGGTTGTAAATAGATGTTTCATATTCTGCCAGACCAAGGAAGTTGCTCCGGGTAGAGTTACCATAACCTCTTGAAACAAATTCACCGTCAATAACCCTGCTCGGCAAAGCATAACCATCAAATCCATCATCATCGTAAAGTGGCTGCCATGGCGCTGCAAACGCATCTCCACCATCGTTGAATTCTGATTTTGTGTAAGCAAAACGGAATGACTCCCCGACTTTCAACCAGGGTGTCAAATTATGGTCTGAATTCAGGAAGAAAGAGTAGCGCTGAAAATTATCGGAAAACATGGCATTTTCCTGTTCAGAATAACCTGAGCCTACAGAATAGTTGGACACATCGTTTCCACCTGAAATGCTCATATTGTAATCCTGAATTGCAGCATTTTTTACTTTACCTGCACTTTGCCAGTCGTATGTTGGATTATCGCCCAGGTAGACCGGAGAGCCGGAATCATAAAAACGGTAAATATCCGGGTCTTCATTAAATACTTTGTTGTTTTCCCATGCTTCAAGGTGCATCATTACATAATCAGGAGTGCTCAGAATGTCATAGTCTTTGTAAACATTCTGAATTCCGTAGCGGGCAGAAAGGCTGATATTCATGCGTCCCTCTGAGCCGCGTTTGGTAGTAATTAAGATCACACCGTTTGATGCACGGACGCCGTAAATGGCTGTAGCTGAGGCGTCTTTTAATACTGAAATGGATTCAATATCATTGGGATTGATCATATTCAGCACATTTACAGTTCCACGCAGGTCTTCCACCCTGGCTGAAGACACCCTGCCTGAAGATCCGGCTGCTCCGCCTTCAGTAATCGGAACTCCGTCAACCACATAAAGCGGGTCGTTGTATCCAAGCGTACTAACACCCCTTATTCGCACCGAAGGTCGTGCATTGGGATCACTACCCGGATTGGAAATAAACACACCGGGCATTTTACCCTGCATGGCCAGTTCCGGGCTCATTTTAATCTCTTTTTGCAGTTCTTCCGAATCGATTTGCGACACAGCACCGGTAAGGTCTTTTTTCTCACGTGTACCATACCCAATGACCACCACTTCTTCCACACCGATTGTTTCTTCTTCAAGCACTACATCAATTGTGGTTCTGTCATTTACAGGAACCTCCTGTTTTCTCATTCCAATGAATGAAAAAACAAGAATATCATCAGGCTGAGCATTCAA
>CAYUBV010000329.1:0-3193 GCA_964443035.1 uncultured Tangfeifania sp. | reverse complement strand
TCACTATTAAAAAGAGTGAAAATAATTTATAAACATTAAAATTCAGAATTATGAAATTTTTGCAAACAAATCTCCCCGAGATTGAAACAGCCGCTGAGCTGGAAAAAATGATCGAAGAAAACGAAAACGTAATGGTGTGCTGTGGCCGTATGGGCCCGATGTGTATGCCGGTTTACGATGTAATGGAAGAACTGGAAGACGAAAGGAAAGATGTGAAATTTGCTGTAATGGGATTTGATAATCCCGAAGCTGCAATTATTCGCAATGCACCTGAAACAAATGGTTTCATGGGACTTCCGTTCACTATGTATTACAAAAACGGAAAAGTAGCACATGCCACCAGCAGCATTCAGAATATGCAGCAGATTACCTCTGTTTTGGATGAGCAATTTGCTGAAAAAGTGTAACCCCAAACATTGAGGGGCAGTCCGGAATATTTTCGGGCCGTCCCTTTTTTTAAATTTTTATGCCATGAACGATACTTACGATGTAATAATTATAGGCGCCGGTGCTGCCGGACTGACAGCCGGAATTTATGCTTCACGCGCCAAACTCTCGACACTTATTTTAAACGAAGGCGCCGTTGGCGGACAAATGGTACTTACCGAAGAGATTGCCAATTATCCCGGCGTTCCTGCCACAAAAGGTTACATGCTGGCAAATACCATGAAACAGCAGGCCAAAAGTTTTGGGTGTAAAATAAAATCCAACGTTAAAATTGCCAGCTATAATTTTGAAGGTGATATTAAAGAAGTAGAACTGGAAGACGGTCGTACTTTTCAGGCGCGTTCGGTAATTCTTACTCCCGGAGGCAGACCGCGAGCATTAAATATTCCGGGTGAAAACCAGTTTAAAGGAACCGGAATTTCATACTGCGCAACCTGCGATGGTGATTTCTTCACCGGAAAAGAAGTGGTTGTTGTGGGAGGTGGTAATTCAGCGCTCGAAGAAGCAGTGGCACTTACACAATTTGCCACAAAAGTTACCATCGTTCATCAGTTCGACCATTTCCAGGCTTTCAAACATGCTGTGGAAGAAGCACAGAAAAATCAGAAAATCAATTTCATCATGGAATCGGAGCTCCGTGGATTTTATGGAAGCGGAAAACTGGAAAGCGTGGATATCGAACACCTTCCCACCGGAAAAATGAGCAGCCTCAAAACCGACGGCACGTTTATTTTTGTGGGCTACCAGCCAAATACCGAAAGCCTCGAGGGGATTGTAAATCTCAACGAACGAAAAGAAATTGTGGTGGATACCGATTTGAAAACAAACATCGAGGGTGTATTTGCTGCGGGCGATTGCATTACCAAAAAATACAGGCAGGTTACCACAGCCGTGGCCGACGGAACAATCTCGGCACTGAGCGCCGGCAAATACCTTTCAGAAAAACAGGTGAAACAAGAAGAAATTTTAGAAGAACAATTATAAAAAAAGTAGTTATGAAACGAACATGAATTTTTATTCTTCATATTCACAATCAAGAAGAATTAAAATTCATCGAGAGTTCCATCGAATACAAACGAAATAAACAATTTTAATGAGATGAAAAAGTCAGTATTAACAGGAGTAGTAGCATTTATTGCCGGTATAATAATTACCGTAGGATTAGGTTTTACAATGGCACCATCGATGATGCTGGTGGAAGATGAAAGTAAGTACGGTTTTGAGGAATCGGTAGATCGTTTTGGAGCGGCAGTTGAAGAGGCCGGTTGGAAGTTGCCGGCGGTGCACGATTTACAAGCCACTATGCAAAAACATGGAAAAGATGTTAAAGCAGTAAAAGTATTTGAATTGTGCCATCCCGATCATGCCGGAAAAATTCTTGAAAAAGACGATGAACGGGTAGTCACTTCCATGATGCCCTGCAGGGTGGCCATTTATGAAAAAAGCGACGGAAGAGTTTATGTGTCACGAATGAATTCATCACTGATGGCAAGCACGATGGGAAAACTTATCAACGACGTAATGTCGGAAGCTGCTGCGGAGAATGAAAAAATGCTGGCAACCATCTTGAAGTGATTTTAATACCATGAAGTTAAAAAAACTGGTATTTATAGTTTTTGGAATTTTCTTATCGCTGCCCGCATTTTCCCAGTTTTCAATCGACGGCGAATTCCGTACCCGGAGTTTGTTGAATCATGGTTATAAAGTTCCGGTGAAATCCGGAGCTGATGCAGTTTTGTCTGTGGACCAGCGGTCGCGTCTGAAACTGAATTATGCAAATGATTGGTATTTGGCAAAACTGACACTTCAGGATTCACGGGTTTGGGGATCGGACGATGCTTACAATCCAACAGGGATAATGGGAAATACCGGTTCCCTGGGAATTTACGAAGCCTGGGTGGAACTGAAGCTGAAAGAAAAATCGAGCCTTCGGATTGGTCGACAGGAATGGAATTACAATAAAATGCGTGTGCTTTCATTCCGAAACTGGTGGACATCGGGTTTAAGTTACGACGGACTGCTTTACAAAATGCAGGACCCGGAAAACGGCTGGTTTATCGACATGGGATTGTCGTGGAACAATAACGGAACGTTGCACGGCGAAGTGAATAATTCAGACTGGACAGGCGAAAAACTGAAAACGCTCAATTTTATCAATTTCAAAAAAAACCACAATAATATATTTTCGGTTTCCGCCTTTTTCAGTCTTGCCGGACGTGATTACCCCTCCGTTGATAAATTTTTTGCCACCGGAACACATGGTTTAATTCTGGATTACAACGACGGAGGCAATGGCATTTTTGGTTACTTTTCGGGGTATTACCAACACGGAACCGACAGTAAAAAAGGCCCAAACGGTGATTACAGGAGCATTTCCGCCTGGCTGATTACCGGGGAACTGGGTTACCGCGCGCCGGCAAAAAAATGGGAGCTGGCTGCAGGAGCTGAATTGATTTCCGGGCACGACTATAGCAACACGGAAACTGATTATGCCAACACACGCCACAGTTTCGATTTGCTGTATAGTGCAAGATTTCCATATTACGGAGGAAACCTGAACCATTTCATTATACAGGAAAGTTATAAAACCGGAACCAAAGGCGGCGGTTATTTTGATCCGTATTTGCGTTTCAGTTTTAAACCCGGCAAGAAAAATTCACTGGATGTGACCTGGTGGTCGCCTTTCTTAACCACCGATGTATCTGCGCATACTGAAATCAATCCTGCAACCGGAAAACCTGCCGGA
>CAYUBV010000328.1:0-3220 GCA_964443035.1 uncultured Tangfeifania sp. | reverse complement strand
GCATTCGAACTGATGAACGAAACCAACACCCTTCCGTGCAATGTAAAATTTATGATTGAAGGCGAAGAAGAAGTAGGTTCGCCAAACCTCGGAAAATGGTGCGCCAACAATAAAGAGATGCTGGAAGCCGATATCATCCTGGTTTCCGACACATCGATGCTCGCGGCCGACACACCGTCGATTACAACAGGCCTGCGCGGTCTTGCCTATTGGCAGGTGGAAGTTACCGGCCCTAACCGCGATCTTCACTCCGGTTTATTTGGCGGCGCAGTGGCTAATCCCATCAACGTGCTTTGTTCAATGATTGATCAGATGACTGATGAAAACGGGAAAGTAACCATTCCCGGATTTTATGACGATGTAATGGACGTTTCGGAAGAAGAGCGCGAACTGCTCGGCAGGGCGCCGTTTAACGAAGAAAACTATAAAAAAGCCATTGGTGTGGAAGAGCTTTCGGGCGAAAAAGGATACACCACCTCCGAGCGCACCGGCATCCGTCCGTCGTTCGATGTGTGCGGAATCTGGGGCGGATACACCGGCGAAGGCGCAAAAACAGTGCTGCCGTCAAAAGCTTACGCCAAAGTATCGACACGGCTGGTGCCCAATCAGGATCATGAAAAAATAGCCGAACTGTTTAAAAATCACTTTGAAAGCATCGCGCCAAAATCGGTAAAAGTGGAAGTTACTCCGCTGCATGGCGGTCAGGGCTATGTATGTCCCATTGATTTGCCGGCCTACCGGGCAGCCGAAAAAGCGTACCAGGATGTTTACGGAAAACGCCCGGTACCGGTGCGCTCGGGAGGCAGCATTCCCATTATTTCCACATTTGAAGAAGTGCTGGGATTAAAATCGGTGCTGATGGGATTCGGGCTGGAAGCCGATGCCATTCATTCACCCAATGAAAACTACCCGCTGGAACAATTTTTTAACGGAATCCGGACCATTCCGCGGTTCTATCAATATTATGCTGAAATGTCGAAATAAATAAAGGTCAGCAAAAAAAATTGAAAGGTGCAGGATAGTTGTTCTGCACCTTTTTCAATTCAAAAATCAGATAATTTGGCAATCGCGAATTGCCCCACAAAATTACCCCTACATTAAATCATTCCTAACAAACTGAATCCCTGACAAAGCTCACGACTTTTGTGCGTTTCACTTTCTTCTTTTGCGCCCGTTTTATTTAGAAATTTAGTAATGTTAAATGTAATCATCAATCGAAATCAAAAAGTGACAGAAGTCGTCAAGGACTATGTTATAATAACAATTGGGCTGCTGGCCTTTACTATGGGCTGGGTGTTGTTTTTAATTCCTGCTGAAATTACCGGAGGCGGCATAAGTGGTGTGGGCGTTGTTATTTTTTATGCCACCAATATTCCGGTGAGTGTAACCTTCCTGGCCATAAATGTGGTGTTGGTGTTGGTTGCCATAAAAATTCTGGGTGCCAATTTCGGAATAAAAACCATTTACAGCATTGTTGTACTCACGGTGTTTTTTGCAGTTTTTCAAAATATATTAAAAGAACCGATTGTTGACGACACCTTTCTTTCTGCTGTTTTGGGCGGAATGTTGGGCGGAATTGGTTTGGGAACTGTATTTTCGAGGGGCGGCAGCACCGGCGGCACCGATATTTTTGCCATGATTGTGAACAAATACCGCAACATCAGCCCGGGGCGGGTTATTCTTTATTGCGACGTTTTAATCATTGCTTCGTCCTATTTTGTGTTCCAGTCGCCTGAAAAACTTGTGTATGGTTACGTTTCAATGTGGGTGGTTGCCTATTCGCTCGATTCATTTTTAACTGGCGCCAACCGATCGGCGCAAATGTTTATCGTCTCAAAAAAATATGAAGAAATTGCCGATTTCATAAACAACGGAGCCATCCGGGGGGTAACTGTTTTAAACGGCACCGGCTGGTACACAAAAGAAGACACCAAAGTAGTGATGTCGGTAGTCAGGAAAAGAGAAACAAGCTCCATCTTCCGAAAAATAAAAGAGATTGATCCCGAAGCTTTTATTTCCATGGGAAGCGTAATGGGCGTTTACGGCCAGGGATTTGAAAAACTGAAATTATAGTCCGGAACTATTTTATATTTTTGTGCCGGTAAATTATTTGAAAGAAATTTTTTGCATCGGATACGAAAAAAGGGAAAACGTAGTTTTTTTAGTAAACAGAAGACAAAACAGGATAACGAATGAAGCGATTTTCAGGGTTGATAAAGCAGGGATTGATTACAACATTTCTATTGGGTTTATTTTTTTCCTGTCAGCAAAATAAGAAACAAACAACTACCGGCGAACAACCGGTTATAAAAGATACCGTAATTGCAGCCGAGCCGGTTTTACAATACGGGTTGCCAGTCGATTCATTCATCATACAAAAAGGTATTGTAAAAAGAAACCAGCATTTAAGCAACATACTGAGCGATTTCGGGGTCGACATGGTTACCATCGACAAGCTGGCACGCCAGTCGAAAAATGTGTTCGATGTTCGTAAAATCAGAAGCGGGAACAATTTCAGCGTGTTCCAAACCCCCGATTCACTGGGGAAAGCCCGCTTTTTTATATATGAAAACTCGCCCGTTGACTATTACGTGTTCGAATTGTTCGATTCGCTGCGGGTTTATCACGGCGAGAAAGAGATCTATACCAAACTTCGCACTTCGCAAGGCACCATAGAATCATCGCTTTGGAACACCATGAAAGACAATAACCTCGACCCGATGCTGGCCCTGAGGCTCAACAACATTTATGCCTGGACCATCGATTTTTTCGCCATCCAGAAAGGCGACCGCTTCCGGGTGATTTACGAAGAACAATATGTTGACACTACTTATATCGGAATCGGCGAGATTTATGCTGCCCAGTTCGATCATTACAGCAACGAACTTTTCGCATTCCGTTTCTATCAGGATGAGCAGTTCGATTATTTCGATGAAGAAGGACAAAGCCTGCGGAAAGCTTTTTTGAAAGCACCGCTCGATTTTTTCAGGATAAGTTCCCGGTTCTCACACAGCCGAATGCACCCGGTCCTCAGGATTCGCCGGCCCCACCGCGGGGTGGATTACGCTGCACCAACAGGTACTCCGGTAAAAACCATTGGCGACGGAACAGTAATTACCAGGGCCTACCAGCGAAACGGTGGTGGCAATTATGTAAAAATCAAACACAATTCCATGTACACTACTACTTACATGCATCTTTCGGGTTTTGGTGAAGGAAT
>CAYUBV010000327.1:0-3228 GCA_964443035.1 uncultured Tangfeifania sp. | reverse complement strand
GAGTTATCAGAAACCGGCATCTTTCAGGGAAACGGAGATTGCAATTTCGGAAACCTCCATCGCGCAGGCATCCGGATCACTGGCGATAACTGCATAATCAGGAACTCGGTGTTTGACACCGGTGCCGGTAGCGGGGTGTTGGTGACCGGGAGGAATTGCACCATTGAGAACAACTACTTTAAGGACTTTTCCTATATTGGTAACTGGTCAGGATCTATCACAGCCTCTATTGTCAGCACGGGTTTAAAAATTTACGGCAATACTTTCTGGAGAACGGGAAGAGTCCACCTTTGGAATGTTCAGCGAGAGGCTGAAGTATCGTTTAACGATTGGTCCGAGTACTCCTCCCTGAACGTTGACGGCGGCGGAAATTACACCCAGGCCCGGTTTTCATACTCGGCAAATCACGGTGCTAAATGGAGCGATGCTATGTATAGGCAGTATTATGGTTACAATCTTCTTGGCAGGAAAGAGAGGCCCGCGGATAGCGCCCTGTTGGATGCTTTCGCCTACGATGCTTCTGTTTGGCACCACAACTGGGGCCATGATTCCAGGGCGTTTCTGGCCGAATTCGGTATGAGTGCAGGTCTTTATTTCGATGATGCATCAGATGGTACAGTAATGCACCATAATGTGTCATGGAATAATATTAAAGGAGATTTGCGTGCACCTAATGCCGGACTAAATTACAAAGCAACCCCGCTGGGCATCCACCTGCTGTATAACAATGTTTTCGCAACCCTGGGTTTAGGGAACAGTACACAGTTCTTTACGCAGGGACAACAATGCAGGTGGACAGTAGGAAACAACATCTACGCGGTAAACGCTGTTCCGGGAACAAAGCCGTCTCATGAGTTTGTCTTTAATGACCAGGAACAACGAACCGATGGGTTCCTGGATGCAGAAGGCGCATACAACAGCAGTCCCGCAAACGGCAAACCCTGGCTGATTGGTTTCGGCCCGGGTCAATACCCCTCGGGTCTTGGCTTGCAGCTAAAGGATGGATCTCCGGCCATTAACAGCGGTGTCTTAGTCAGCACCATTGAGAGTGCCCCTGGCGTTCCGGCAACTGATCAACTCGGCAGACCATTGAACTACGTGGATGACCCATTTGCCGGACCCAATCCAGGCGCCGGTGCCTACCAGTTCAATGGGCCTAAGGTGCCTGGCGCCCCAAGGTACTGCCCTACTACGGGAGCGTGGATACCTGGTACCACCCTGTCGCAAGAGTTCATCGAAGGCCAGCCCTGGGAGCGGCAGTGGATAACGCAGTAGTTACAATTATCGTATTAATGGAACACTTAATATTTTAATGTATGAAAAAAAAAATTTTAAAATGAAAAAATTATTTATTTGCTTAACCAGTATGCTTTTATTATTAGGGTGCATTTCTGCAAACGAGGAAGCAAACCAAAAGAAACCTAATATAGTACTCATCTATGCCGATGACCTGGGTTGGGGTGATGTGGAATGTTACGATGATAGAAGTAAAATCCCCACACCAAACATTGATAAACTGGCAGAAAACGGCGTGAGGTTCACCAGTGCATATTCACCAGATGCAATATGCAGCCCAAGCAGGTATGGTCTTCTTACCGGGCAGTACTCGTGGCGTACCGGTTGGACACAGGGAAACCCCGAAATAGGGTCTCAACTGGTTATTGAAAAAGGGCGATTGACCATTGCCAATATGTTAAAAGATGCTGGATATAACACTGCTGCCATTGGTAAATGGGGTCTGAGCGCTGACTGGGAAAGTGCCGCCAAACCAGGTCGCCAGGGGCTGGATATTTCTGCTGATGCTATAGATTATTCAAAACCCGTTCACAGTGGGCATTTAGTCGGTTTTACATACGATGACCTCCACCGATGGTATGGTCGTGGATATCATGAAACCTATTATGAAAGCAATATGGTTGATGGTGCATTCGAAAAATCTGATGGCGGGCGATGGTATTTCGAAAACGGCATCAGCCGTGGTGGAGATCCTGATTTTGAAGCGTTTGATATGGAAGAAGCACAAATGTATTATATTAATCAAACGGTAAAATATATTGATGCCAACGGGGGGCGTGTAGATTACCCGAATTTTAACCTGAAAGAAGGCGCCCCGTTTTTTGTTTATTATTGTCCACACATTCCTCACTGGCCGCATGTGCCAGCCAAGCAGTTCCAGGGAAAAACGAATATGGGTTATTACGGCGATTTTGTTTATCAGCTCGACTGGGCTGTTGGACAGATTGTGGAAGCACTGGAGCGAAATAATATGCTGGATAATACATTAATCATTTTCACATCGGATAATGGCCCCGAGGTGCAAACTTATGAATATATTAATGACTTTGGCCATTTTTCCATGGGATCGTGGCGCGGGTTGAAACGAACCGTTTGGGAAGCTGGCCACCGTGTGCCTTTTATTGTTTCGTGGAAGGATAAGGTTCCTCAAGGCAAAGTTACTGACGCGATGGTGTCACAAACGGATATTCTGGCCACTGTTGCGCAATTAATTGGTACCGACTTGTCAAATGATGGTGCAGAGGATAGTTATAGTTTTCTTGATGAAATAATACCCGAAGCTAAAGTCGAAAATGAACGCAATTTCGCGATATATCACAGCGCGAACGGAAAACTTGCAATCCGGCAGGAGGAATGGGTATTTGTAAATGATCCTACCGGAGATAATGGAAACCAGGAACCACAATGGTACCGCGAAATGATTGGGGCTGTGCCACATGATTTGCCCTATGAGCTGTTTAACTTAAATACTGATCCACAACAAACTACGAATGTAGCAGCAAAATACCCCGAAAAACTTAAGGAATTGCAGGATTTGCTGCAAAAATACATTGTAGCAGGGAGAACTATTGAACGGTAATTCAACAATATAGTGAACCGAATACAGGTCCGGTCTGGTACGAGTACCCCGAGCGGTTGCAGCGTGCGAATGCCGTGTTCCTGGATCAGAAAACTTGAAGTGAATATAAGTATTCTTCAGAAACAATTATTATTATTTTAAAATGAAAAAAAAAGCATCATTCCCGTACATCATTTTGATAATGATTAATTTATCGTGTGCACAGGATAAACACAAAGAGCATCGTTTAATTGATTATGTCGATCCTTTTATTGGGACTGACGCTCATGGACATACCTTCCCTGGGGCAACCACACCTTTTGGTATGGTACAGTTAAGCCCCGACAACCCGGATGGTGGATGGGACTGGGCCT
>CAYUBV010000326.1:0-3236 GCA_964443035.1 uncultured Tangfeifania sp. | reverse complement strand
ACATTTTTTCAGAGCTTTCAGTAAAGTGTGCACATGCTCATGCTGGGCACACACAACGCAATATACGTAAGCCGGGGGATGTGGGTAAATTTAAGTTTTGTACATTTACTCAAAATTGCAACGGTTTGATAAGTTGGAGCTTCGAAATCCCGGCCTACGCATATTGCCAACCCGTTATGCTCAATGCTATTACGTCAAAACAGAGAACGTTAAAGCATTTTCTGTGAAATTACAAAACTGTAAATATGGACAGCTTTTATGATTTTATTCAAAACAACCCATCTTCCATACGGCTCCAGGTCAATGAATTGCTGCTTGCTGAGTATCAATGTCCGCTAAGTGAAACCCGATACGATATTTGGTCCCATCAAAATTACTATATATATGTGATAAGCGGGCAGAAAAAATGGTTTACCCGCAACCAGGAAACCCTTGTACAAAAAGGAGACTGTCTGTTTATCCGAAAAGGTGCACATTCTGTTATTCAATATTTTGACAAAGATTTCTGTGCTGTGGTTTTGTTTGTAACAGATGAATTTATAAGATCAGTATTGCTTGAAAACCGGATTGGACTGAAGGATACTGAAGATTCCATTGATTGGGATTCGCTTTTTCCCATAGAGCCGGACAAATTACTGGCTGCTTATTTTCAGTCTTTTCTATCCTACTTATCCGAAAAAGACAAACCGGAGGATAAACTTCTGGAACTAAAATTTAAAGAGCTTGTAATGGTTACCGCTTCCCAAAATTATAATAAAAACCTTACAGGATATTTTTCAAGGTTGTGTAAAACAGGAAACCTTTCACTTTTAGAATTGATGGAGGATAATTTTTATTACCCAATGACCCTCGAAGAATATGCAAGACTTGCCGGACGCAGCCTGTCCGCATTTAAAAGCGATTTCAAAGAAACATTTGGCACAACACCCGGTAGGTGGCTCAAAAAAAAGCGACTCAGCTATAGTCAATACCTCCTTAAACATACCGATAAGCCGGTTACCGAAATCGTCTTTGACAGTGGCTTCCAAAATACTTCTCATTTCAGCCGGGAGTTTAAAACTGAGCTTGGATGCACACCTTTAGCTTACAGAAAAAAGACCTCTTGACAAAAATAACTTAATAGAACATTTTTAAAACTGCAGAGCAAGGCAGGGCCTCCCCATTGTGTTTAAATTTGCAAATACATTAACCAAAAGAAAATTACTATGTTTATTGCAATTCAACATGAGATCCATGATGCTGATAAATTCCAGCAATGTGCAAAGGAAGTGTTTCCGCTTCCGGAACATCTACACGTCCATCACTTTTATCCGGCAACTGACATGAAAGAAGCGGTATGCCTGTATGAAGCTCCTTCTATTGATCAACTCAGTGAATACCTTGATGGAAAACTGAATGATGCAAGTACACAGCATTACTTTCCTGTCATGACTGAGCATGCTATGGGGCTTCCTGAAAGTGAGACAAGATAATTACATTCAGGTGAAATGAGCTCTTTATCCATTATGGTCATGCGATAATTTCTATCACCAATTTTCGTAAAAAATGGAAAAGAAAAATTCAAAAGGTGGCAAAAATATAGAAATAGAGCGGAGGCAATTCGTGAAATCGTCTGCTGCCTTGGCCGCTCTGCCTTTTTGGGGAGTAGCACCTTTTTTGGATGATACAAAAAAGGATGAAGCGGAGTTTTTAAACAATCGATATAAAGCTAAAACACATAATAAAATGAATGCATCACATGCGCTTTCTGATTTATTGCAATTTCCATTTCTGAATGCCCTGTTTGGCAGGCGTGCTCGCAGATTTGGCCTGGGCATGGAAATCCCGTCCGGGCCGCTGGCGTACCGTTCCGAAAAGGAGCCGGTACCGCTTTCCGAAACAGAGCAAATGCTCTTGGTGGCCGCAGCTACAGGGGTTTCGGGATGGAATTTCGGGGTGCCATTTTCCCCGGCCGTGCCCACCTCCCACGCGGAGTTTACCCAGCGCTTTACCGGTCGCACAGCCCCAACGGCTGCGGGATTGGGTACTCCTGCTTTGTTTTTTACGGATGACGATGGTTGCTATTGCACCCGCACCCGCGATGTCAAACCCACCGCCATGCAGGAATTGAACAATGGCGAAGATGCCTTGAAGCACATCGTGGCCGTATGCCGGGAACAAACCGGACGAATAAAACCCGGCCGCCTGGATCTGCCCTCCGAACCACCCCATATTTTGCCGCCCAACCTTTGGTGGGCCAACAAACCAGGCTCCACACTTTTTATGCCTGTGGCCGATACGGCTGAGGAATGCCTGGGAATCATGGCTTTGATGATAAGGCACGGGGCTATGGTGGTGGACGATGAAACCGGAAATCCTGCGGGAAACCTCGAACCCTTTGTCCGATCGGGCCTGCTCGATTCACAAAAGAGATTTCCACTTTCTGAGTTGTTGACCATTGTAAGTGAAGGTGCCTGCCTGGCAACGGGTTTCAAAGGGCACAATATGGTGTTAATGCTTCAGGCGATGGGCCTGGGAGGCCTTTATTTTAGTGGTCTTGACGATATGAGCATCATGGGTGCCCGCATCGAGGACGGTATTGCGGGCCTTGGATTTGAGTTTGTGGAAGACGAGCGCTGGGTTACCCCAAATCCGGTTGGCCTCAAAGGAGTGTATGAGTCGCTTTGCCCACCTTTTTATCCGGACATGCACGCTGCCGTAAAAGTTTTTGTACAAAGAAAATTTGGTGAAAACGGAGCCTATAAACCCAATCCATCCGGTCCCTGGCGCGACAGCCAAGAGGTGAAGAAAACGGTGGAGCCGTACAGCCAGGATTTTGTGGATTGCATGTCTGAGGTGGCCCAATATATCTACACCAAATTCGGGAAATTTCCAGGATTGCGCAGCACTATTATGATGCCCGGATTTGTCCAGGCCCACCACCTTGATATTGACTTTTATGATAAGTTCTTCAAACCCGGAGCCTGTTTAGAATCACATTTGCACCATATGAGGGCATGGCATTCTGAAAAGTAACTTTTCAAAAATCAATCATTACATAATTGTTACAAAAAAATGAAAAGAGAAATCAGAATGTGAGTTTAAGACAGCAGGTAAAAGAATCAGGAGAAGCAATGAGCATAACATTAGCTTAGATCAAGCGAGCGGAAAGTGTTAAATGGAAAGCGATTACCGTTAATAAACTTTGGTCTTGGCGAACAGTGAATCGGGTTATAATCCCCGCCTGCTCTTAGCCT
>CAYUBV010000325.1:0-3236 GCA_964443035.1 uncultured Tangfeifania sp. | reverse complement strand
CAGGGTTTGTATAAAATTTACATGGACAAAGACCACAATTTTGATTTTTTGCTGGGAGCCGATCAGCAGTTTTCTTTGAGTAATGCTACTTTTTCAGCTACTGATATGAAAGTGGAAGGTTCCGATGAAACCGAAGCATTTGTCGATTACATTGTTTTTCTGAAAAATTTACAGGAAAGAGGAGCAGAATTACGGGAAAAAATTAAAACAGTTCCGGAAGGTGAAAAAGAGCAGCTACGGAACGAAATGGAAGGATTAACCGATCGGCTTCATCAAAAATGGGAAACCATAGGTGAAGAACATCCCGGTTGGTTTCTGTCCAAATTTGTGAAAGCCAATCACGTTCCGGCACTCGATGTTTCCACCTTGCCCGAAGATGTACAAAACAACGATTCCCTTCTTTTACGGGAAAGGTTTAATTACCAGCGCGAACATTTCTGGGATAATTTCGATTACACCGACGAACGTTTCCTGTACACTCCGTTTTACAAACCAAAACTGGAAACCTGGTTTACAAAAGTGCTCTACCAGAATTACGATTCCATAAAACCTTATGTGTTCAGTTTTATTGAAGATGTCAGGTCAAATAAGCGAATTTTCCAGTTTGTTACATCCTGGTTCCTCAACAGCAGCGTAAACAGCAATATTATGGGGATGGATGCCCTTTTTGTTGACCTTGCGCGGGAATATTACCTTTCGGGCGAGGCTTTCTGGGCCACTGAAAAAACACTTGAAAACATCAGGGAAAACGTACTTTTTGCAAAAGATAATTTAATTGGCAAAACAGCTCCCAACCTCACCCTCGAAAGTTTCGACGGGGAATATTTCACCCTGCATGATGTTGAGGCTGAATACACAGTTGTGGTAATTTATGAGCCCGATTGTTCGCACTGCAAGGTTTTTGTGCCTGAGTTGCACGAAAAGGTTTATGAGAAATTTCGGGATAAAGGACTCGGAGTGTACGCCATTTACAGCATGGACAATAAAGAGGAGTGGGGCGAATTTTTGACAAAACACGGTTTGTTCGACTGGATAAATATTTGGGACGAACACCACGTTTCGCGATTTAAGATTTTATACGATGCCCGTAATACTCCCGGCGTTTACGTGTTGAACGAAAACAAAGAAATAATTGCCAAAAAAATGACCATCGAACAGCTTGAGAAATTTTTTGAGCAGAATTTGAACTAATATTTTGTTGAAGGGGTTTTGTAAGTATTCGATGGTTTTGTATTTTGTATGTTCCTAAATTTAATACTTATGAAAGCAACTATCCTGCAATCAGAAATTTTGGAAGCCCAGAAATTATGGGGCAATGGACTTGTTAAAATTGGTGAGGTTTACCGTGAGGATAAAGATTTTAAAAAGCTGGCCGAAAATGCAGTTGGCGATTTTTATGGGTACGATCTGGGCAGTGTGCTGTTCAAGCCTACAAAAGCGAGTGATAAACAGTTTCGGTTAACCTTTGAAAGTGCTGTTTCCTATTTTGTGGGCGGTAATCCTGAATTTCCCGAAGACAAGGGATTTGCCTTGCAGCCCTGGAAAAATGTACGGTTCGAAAACGCAGGAATCATTATTAATGACAACTCCGCTTTTGCCATGGGAAACTACTTTTTTACTGATTACAATAATGAAGAAACAAAAGTGGAGTACACTTTTGGATACCGGAAAGCTCAAAACGGAAAACTGAAAATTGTTTTGCACCATTCTTCCATTCCATTTCAAAACCCGTAAGAATCATTCATCTAAATCAATAATAATCATGAAAAAACAAACTTTTTTAATTCTTTTTCTCATTCTTTTTCTCTGTTCTGCAATTTATGGTCAAACCAAAGAGGAACTTGCCAAAGGCGTATCTTTTATTGAAACACAAACTTACAGCGAGGAAGAAAACACAGCGCTTTTGAAGCTTTATCAGGGCCTCCGCGTTGCCGATGTTTCTGACGGAATGGACATGGTGGGATTACCCAATACCGGCCTTGTCGACCCGGCAATTCATCCGCACTGGGTGGATTACGACGACCTTTCACACATCATTCGCGGAATTGCAGTTACTGTGAGGTATGTTCCTACACAAAGACCCGATCGTCCGGAACCCGACGAAGATTTTGCTGCATGGGAAGGCCATTTCTATTCGACTTATTCTTCCGAAGCTTTCATAGATGTCATTCAGGATGGCTCGGTAGTGGTAATCGACGATGTGGAGGACAAAGACATCGGTTCCATCGGCTCGAATAATATTTTACTCTGGTACAAACAGGGCGCCGTGGGAGTGGTTACTGATGCCGCTTCGCGCGATACCGATGAAATTGCCATCCAAAAGATACCACTTTATCTGCGTAAAAAAGGGCGGGGAATTCGTCCCGGAAGAAATGAGCTGGAGTCAGTTAATCAGCCGGTAGTTATTGGTGGCGTTTTGGTTATGCCCGGAGATGTAGTGGTAGCCGATGGCGACGGGGTGGTGGTTGTTCCCCGCAAAGTAGCCCGCCAGGTAGCCGAATATGCCCACGGAATACTTGAAAAAGACAAAGCCGGCCGCCGCAGTTTATACGAAAGCCTGGGAATTCCTTTGGATGAAACTGTGAAGTAATTCATTTTTTTGGGAAAATTTCTTGTCTTGGTTTGTGTGAAAAAAAATAAATATTACTTTTGCACCCGCCTTTGAGAAACAAAGGTGTTCATAAAGGATGACTCAGTAGCTCAGTTGGTAGAGCACATCCCTTTTAAGGATGGGGTCCTGGGTTCGAGACCCAGCTGAGTCACTGAAACGGAAATCAATCCACATCAAAAGCGCTTAAATCGTTGATTTTAAGCGCTTTTTTGTATTGGCGAAAATCAAAATCCACCATAAAAAAGCATTTAAAAGGGGACTTAATCGAGACCTATTGGTTTTTTAGTCAAAAGGTGGTCTCGGTAAGCCTTGTAACTCTCTGGTATTCATAGATTAAATTGATTTGTTTTGTTCTTAATAGACCAAATGATGACACACATGGGATATGCAAACCAGCCTTATTTTGTCTTTAAACACCAGGATTTGGAACGGGTGCATTTTCATGTGGTATCTACACGGATTGAACGGCAAACCGGACGAAAAATCAAGCAGGACAACTATGAAAAGCAGAAGATGCAGAAGTTTGTGCAGGAGCTCGAACAGAAATATGACTTGTCAAACAAACAAGCTAAAGAACAACCGGATTTTAAGTTTTCGCCCCGAAGCCGGAATATCAAACAAAACC
>CAYUBV010000324.1:1723-3237 GCA_964443035.1 uncultured Tangfeifania sp. | reverse complement strand
TTGAAAGGAAACAGTATTATGAAAAACTTGAAAAAACACAAAAAGGAAATTCAGACATTACAGAATGGATTTTGTGGTTTTTGCAATGCTTAATAAATGCTATTGACTCCACCGAAGAAATTTCATCGAAAATACTTCACAAAGCAGAATTTTGGAAAAACCATTCTACCACAATTCTCAATGATAGACAGCAAAAAATAATAAACAGACTGCTTGGTGGATTTGATGGAAAGTTGACGACATCGAAATGGGCAAAAATTACCAAGTGCTCACAGGATACTGCTCTTCGAGATATTCAGGATTTAATAAAGAAGGATATATTACAAAAAGAAGCAAGCGGAGGAAGAAGCACAAATTATGAGTTGAAAAAAATATCAGGCAGTAATAAAGTACATATTTCAGGGCGGGGTTGGTGCGGTTAGCAACTGCGCTCCGAAACTTCGAAGCTCGCATCGCAGTTTTTATGAAGTTTCGGGACTCGCAGACATGAACGCTATCCGAAATTCTCAACGTTTCATGTACCAACCGACACTTTCTCTTTTACTTGCTGGCGCAGATTTGCAATCTGTGCCTTGTAAACAAAACACGTATTGCAAATCCTCGCCAACTGAGCCTAAAACAAGCACAATCATGGCATGTTCTGATTATATCCGAACTGTTTATTGTCTTTGTAAATCAATCATCAAATGACTGAGAGATAATAATTGGATTTAAAATAAATACGGCAATGAAGGATATATTTGACATAAAAGACACTGAAAGAATCGAAAAGATTGAAAATGAATCAATTTACATTAAAAGATTTAGTGATTATTCATAGGGTCTTGGGGATAAATTTAAATACCTTGATTCCAACTTACCTTCAATCTGAAACCAGAGATAAAGTAAATGAGTCAATCAAAAAATTAAATAAACCCAAATTAGGATTAAGAAAAAAAGAATTTGTTTGATAAAAATTAATATTAAACAGCGGAGGTTACAAAACGGACGCCGGTATGATTAAAAACCTAACCGAATATTTGAAACAATCCAAATCAAAGGGAATAAACACCTTAAGAAAAATAACACTTTAATTTCGTATCTTTGATAAAAAATGTTTTTATGATAGTTGAACGTACAAATAATGAGATTCTGGTGAGGTTATCACCTCAAACAAATACTTCTGATTTACAAGATATGTTGGACTATTTGGAGTATAAAGAATTGATTTCTAAATCAAAAGCAAAACAAAGTGATATTGATGAATTGGCAAAAAAAGTTAACCATTCAATGATGGAGAAGGTTAGGAAATCACGCAGGTAAACTCTTACATGAAACTTGTTATTGATACCAATATTGTTTTCAGTGCGATACTAAATCCCGAAAGTCCAATTGGACAAATAATTCTTAACGGTTCGAAATATTTTGATTTTTTATCGATTGGACAATTAAAAAATGAAATTGATGATCATGAAGATAAAATACTAAAAGTAAGCAGATTAAGTAAATCTGACTACGATAGGATTTATGAATTG
>CAYUBV010000324.1:0-1623 GCA_964443035.1 uncultured Tangfeifania sp. | reverse complement strand
ATGAATTGTTTAAAATTTATCTCGATAAAGAATTACAAAGAAAAATTAAAAGAAAATAGAAATAACTACCGCCAATAATCAACAGGACTCTGAACGGTGTGCAGTGTCCATTCTGCTGGTTGGCAGATTACACCTGGGTGCCATCTTTATTCTCCCAACCCATCCAAAATTTATATATTTGTCCCGGAATTAAAAAACAACAACAATGAAAGCATACATTTTCCCCGGGCAGGGAGCACAATACCCCGGAATGGGCAAAGATTTATACGAAAACTCGGCAGATGCAAGAGCGCTTTTTGAAAAAGCAAATGAACTGCTGGGATTCAATATTACCGGTATTATGTTTGAAGGTTCTGCCGAAGATTTGAAGCAGACAAAAGTAACGCAACCGGCCATTTTTTTACATTCGGTGTTGCTTGCACGCACACTGAATGATTTTTCGCCGGATATGGTTGCCGGCCATTCGCTGGGTGAGTTTTCGGCGCTCGTTGCCAATGGTTCCCTGAATTTTGAAGACGGGCTGGTACTGGTTTCGAAACGTGCGCTGGCCATGCAAAAAGCCTGCGAACTGGATCCCTCAACCATGGCAGCCATTGTTGGGTTAGACGATAAAACCGTAGAGGAAGTGTGTGACTCAATCGATGAAATTGTAATTCCGGCCAACTACAACTGCCCGGGCCAGTTGGTAATTTCAGGATCGGTAGCCGGAATTGATAAGGCTTGCAAAATGCTCACTGAAAAAGGTGCCCGCCGTGCCCTGAAACTGCCTGTGAGCGGGGCTTTTCATTCACCATTTATGGAACCTGCCCGCGAAGAACTGGCTGCTGCCATTGAATCTACCTCGTTTAAAAGACCAATTTGCGCGGTTTATCAGAATGTAAATGCACAACCTGTAACCGATCCGGTGGAGATTAAAAAGAATCTGATTGCACAGTTGACTGCTCCGGTGCTCTGGACCCAGATTGTTGAGAATATGATTGCCGGCGGAGCGACTTCGTTCACTGAAATCGGACCAGGAAAAGTATTGCAGGGACTGGTAAAAAAAGTCGAGCGGCAAATGGAAACTACAGGGATTGATCGTTTTTCGGCCTAATCGATTAACTCTTTCAGTTTTTCTGTTTTATACTGCACATCACTGGTAATGGCGTACACCGAAATGGTGGCCCCGGAAATGGTGTCAATATCTTTTCCAACTTCCAGCGAATCACGTCCACTGAATCCAAGAAATTGTTTTAACCATCCGCGGGCAGTGATTTCCTGTCCGTGGGTGGCCTGGTAGTTAAAAATTTTTACCAGCTCAATGTTGGTTGCTTTATCGAACAAGATGGCATAGTCGAAATATTCGCTGCTGTTTTGTTCAGAATCGGCTTCAGGTGCACCACAACCTCCGGACCGGCATGTTTTTACCCGGCCGATGTGTAAATAACCTGTGGTTTCATCTTTGGCAGTCTGTTTTAAACGGTAAAAATTCCCTTCGTAAGATGAAGTGAAATTTTCTGATTTATCTGTTGTTAAACTTTCGAGCTGGTAATTTTCTTTTCCGAATGTTTTCTCAACCGATTTTGAAACCCGCCGGGGCAGGTTCTCTAAATTTTCCTGCCCCCGGATTCCGAATGAAATAAA
>CAYUBV010000323.1:0-3258 GCA_964443035.1 uncultured Tangfeifania sp. | reverse complement strand
CAACTGAAAGTTGAACGTCCCGCAGGTTTTGATTATGAAGCCGGGATGGCAATTGAAGCAACCCTCGACGAAACCGGATTCGAAGATAGCTGGTCGCCATTTACCATGACCAGTCTGCCCACTCAGGACAAGCTCGAGTTTACAATTAAAGTATATCCTGAACATGAAGGATTAACGCTGGCTTTGTCGAAACTTAACGAAGGGGAAAGCTATCTGATTACCGATCCGTTTGAAACGTATAAAAACAAAGGACCGGCCGTTTTTATTGCAGGCGGCACGGGCGTGACCCCATTTATTGCACTTCTGCGTCAGTTGGAAGTAGATGACCAAATTGACGGCAGCCAGTTGTTTTTTGCCAATAAAAAGGAAAAAGACATTTTTCTGGCCGATGAATTTACACGGATGCTGGGAAAAAACTTTCTGAATGTATTGGAAAAAGAAGACAAAAAATCATACCTGCATGGGTTAATCGATAAAGAATTTCTCGAAAAACACATCGACAATTTTGATCAGCCGTTTTATTTGTGCGGTCCTCCCGGATTTTCGGAGGATATCGGCGAATACCTGAAAGAACTCGGCGCCGGCGATGATCTGATAAATGTGAGTTGGTAAAAGAACCATCCCGGGACTTTTTCCAAACTGCTCATGAAAGCATTTATTGAAATAGGTAGCACTGCCAAAACCAACATTATAGGCGACCTCGGAAACAGACAGTTGCTCATTCAACAACAAATATTTTGCTTTCTCCAAACGCCTTTCACGAATAAACTGGCTGATGGTTTTTTGGAGGTCTTCTTTCACTCTCCGGTGAAGAGAAGAATAACTAATTCCCATTTGGGCAGCAAGCTCTTCGGGGCCAAAATGCTCGTTGTGCAGGTTGGCATTTACAAATTCGGTCATTCTATGTGTAAAATCACTCCCCAACGGATTATTCTTACAAATTAGTTGTTTTTGATCTAAATAAAATTACGTCTTTTTCATTTAAAAATCAACGAATTACATACTTAAATTGAAATCACTTTTTTTATTTAGAATGATGAGGTTTATGAAATGAAACTGGTTCAGGTTATTTCGATCTTCAATTTTTATATAGAGAATTTTTATTTTATTTGTACTTTTAACAATTAGAATATTGTAATACCTAAAACCAATTAAAATGAAAAACCTGTTTGCAATTTTCCTTATTATTATTTCCTTCGGATTAACAGCACAAATCCGCGAAAAAGCATTTGAAATCAATGAAAAACTTGGACGAGGCATCAATTACGGCAATATGTTCGAATCGCCTTCTGAAGGAGCATGGGGAACACGCTGGAACCCGGAATATGCAAAAATTATTTCTGATTTGGGATTTAACCATGTACGAATCCCAGTGCGCTGGGAACCAGAAGATCGTAGTCTCGGCAATTCACCATACACCATTCATCCTTCCTTTTTTAACCGGATAAAAAAGGTTGTGGATTCTGCCTTGGACAACGGCTTATATGTTATTTTGAATATGCACCATCACGAGGCACTTTATAAAGATCCGGAAGGAGAAAAAGAACGTTTTCTAAAACAATGGGAACAAATTTCGGAATTTTTTAAAGATTACCCTGAATCTCTGCTTTTTGAAATCCTGAATGAGCCGCATGATAACCTGACTGCTGAAAAGTGGAATGAATTTTTTCCTGAAGCACTAAAGGTAATACGGCAGAAAAATCCACAGCGAGTAGTTGCTATCGGAACAGCAAACTGGGGCGGACTGGGCGGACTGCCCGATTTAAAATTGCCCGACGATCCGAATATCATCCTGACCATTCACTATTACAACCCGTTTCATTTTACGCATCAGGGCGCCGGTTGGTCGGGTGAACGCTCAAAAGAATGGCTGGGCACAACATGGAATGATACTGAAGAAGAGCGCGAAGCAGTACGAAAGGATTTTGCTCCGCTGATTGCCCTGGAAAAAGAAAAAAACATTCCAATACACATTGGGGAATTCGGAGCATACGAAAAAGCAGATATGGAATCACGTGCGAAATGGACCACTTTCTTAACCCGTTATTTTGAAGAACTGGGGTGGAGCTGGGCTTACTGGGAATTCAGCGCCGGTTTTGGAATCTATAATCCGGGCTCAAAAACCTTCAACCAGGAAATAGTGGACGCTTTGTTGCATAATAAAATGCCTGAACCACTAAAATAATTTACAACCAGGAAAAAACAATAAAATAATCTGGCATGAAAATATTATTTACCAGTCTAATCCTCATCATCGTCCTAAGTCTGAATGCACAAAACCGCGAAAAAGCATTTGAAATCAACGGGAAACTGGGGAATGGAATCAATTATGGCAATATGTTCGAAGCTCCTTCGGAAACGGCATGGGGCAACCAATGGAAGCCGGAATATGCAGGAATAATTGCCGGACTGGGTTTTAACCATGTGCGCATTCCTATTCGATGGGAACCCGCCGACCGGAGTATGAATACGCCTCCCTACACCATTTATTCAACCTTTCTGAACCGTATAAAACAAGTGGTTGACTCGGCTCTAAACAATGGATTGTATGCCATTATTAACATGCACCACCACGAGGCGTTGTACGAAAATCCGGATGCCCAAAAGGAACGGTTTCTGGCACAATGGAAGCAAATTTCAGCATTTTTCAAAGATTATCCCGACAGTTTGCTCTTTGAACTGATGAACGAACCGCATGGAAATCTAACACCTGAAAAATGGAATGAATTTTACCCGGAAGCTTTGGATACCATAAGAACAGACAGCCCCGAAAGGGTTGTATTGATTGGAACACCCGAATACGGCGGATTGGGCGGCCTCCCCTATCTCGAACTTACCAATGATGAAAACATTATTCTGACTGTTCACTACTACAATCCTTTCCAGTTCACTCATCAGGGGGCAAGCTGGGTAGGTGGAAATGCCGATGAATGGCTGGGAACCGAGTGGCTCGACACCGAAACCGAACGCGAAGTGATGCGCCAGGAATTTGCACCACTGAAAGCGTTTGAGATTCAACACAACATTCCGGTTCATATTGGTGAATTTGGCGCTTACAGCAAAGCTGACATGAAATCACGGGCCAGGTGGACAACCTTTTTGTCGCGCTACCTGGAAAAGTTGGGCTGGAGCTGGGCTTACTGGGAATTCAGCGCCGGATTCGGCATTTACAATCCTTCCAACAAAACGTTTTATACTGAACTGGTGGATGCCCTTCTGCACAACGAAATGCCTGAACCAGGCCGCTACGTGGGAACT
>CAYUBV010000322.1:0-3263 GCA_964443035.1 uncultured Tangfeifania sp. | reverse complement strand
TCATAATTTATACCGACGACCAGGGAACCATTGATTTAAACAGTTTTGGCGCGGGTGATTTGGTTACCCCCAACATGGATGAAATAGTGAACAGTGGGATTAAATTCACACAATTTTATGGTGCACCTATATGCTCGCCTTCCCGCGCGGGATTACTTACGGGAAAAACACCCCAGCGAGCAGGTGTTCCGGGAAATGTAAGTCCAGTAAGCCTGGAAGCTGGAATGCCAAACGAACAATATACCATGGCTGAAATGTTTAAAGATGCCGGATACAAAACAGCCCATATTGGAAAATGGCATTTAGGGCATGCAGAAGATAAACAGCCCAATGCCCAGGGATTTGATTATTCATTTGGACATTTTGTTGGATGCATAGATAATTATTCACATTTTTTTTATTGGAATGGTCCTAACCGGCATGATTTGTACAGAAACGGAGAAGAAGTTTTTTATGATGGGCAATTCTTCCCGGATTTAATGGTAAAAGAAGCCAATCAATTTATGGAGAAAAATAAAGACAATCCCTTTTTCATATTTTTTGCATTAAATACTCCTCATTATCCTTATCAGGGAACCCCCGAATGGTTAAAACACTATCAGGAAAAAGGAGTTGCTTACCCTCGTGATTTGTATGCTGCTTTTCTTTCAACTCAAGATGATAAAATTGGAGAGTTGTTGCAAATATTAGAAAATCTTGGATTACGCGAAAATACTATAATTGTTTTTCAGTCTGATAACGGATATTCTACCGAAGAACGTGCTCATTTTGGGGGAGGAAGTTCCGGGAAATTCAGAGGAGCAAAGTTTAGTTTATTTGAGGGAGGTATCCGTGTTCCTGCTGCCATCAGCTGGCCGGCTAAACTAAAGGCCGGAGAGGTAAGAAATCAACTGGCAGTCAATGCCGACTGGATGCCAACCCTTGCTGATCTGTGTGGAATTGATCTGGATACCGGGGAGCTGGACGGAAGAAGTTTAATTCCTGTTATCCAGGATGAAAATGCAGAAAGTCAGCATATTAATGGTTACTGCTGGAAATCAAACAGACAATGGGCAGCACGGGAAGGTGACTGGAAATTGCTGGGAAATCCCCTCATTGAACATGAAGAATTTGCCCCGGCAGATTCACTTTTCCTGGTCAATCTGAAGAATGATCCTGGTGAAATAAATAACCTGGCCGAAGAAAATCCGGAAAAAGTTGGAGAATTAATTAACCTCTATGAAAAATGGCTTGAGCGAAATCAATAGAACTTATAAAAGTGAAATCAAAACAAAAAAAAACGCTTTCATCAAAAAGATTTTATAATGCAAATAAACCATGATTTTTTCAAGGAAGTTGCTAACGGTAAAGCGTGCCTGCCTGTAAAAGTGCAAAAACAGCACTCGGTGGGTATAGCCGTTCAACGAAGGAGACCCCCCATGTCATACCAACTTTGGCTTATTCGCCGGACGGGCGCATTCTTGCTGGCTTTTTGCCTCATGGGCCTCCTGCCCGGGGTGGCCGTTTGTGCCGTATCGGCTGCTGACATAAATATCATCGATTATGGCGCTGTACCCAATGATACGATACACGACACAAATGCAATTCAGGCTGCCATCAACGCGGCCGGGAACAGCGACAGGGTTATTGTTCCCGCCGGCAAGTTCATTATTACCACAATTTATGTAAAAAGCAATATCATCTTGTATCTGAGTGAAGATGCGGTCCTCGAAAGTTCAGCAGATTGGAGGGATTTCAGTGATCCATGGAATTGGAGAAATGCCATGATTAAAGGACGAACGGGTACTGATCTTAATAATTTCACAATAGAAGGGCCGGGCATGATAGACGGGGTCGATTGTGAATGTCCTTATGGAGAAGCAGAGATAAGGGGTCCGCATACCATTTACCTGTCGGGGTACCTGTCGGGTAGGAGCGCATCCAATATCCGAATAGCCGAAATAACTATTCGAAATTCCGGTAATTATGCTATTTACTTAAACAAAGTAAATGGCGTGACCCTAGAAAATCTTACAATCCTCGGTGGCTGGGATGGCTTTGATATTAACCACAGCACTGATATTACCGTAACGGGATGTGATTTCCGGACCAGTGACGATTGTATTGCCGGGGTCGGCCTTCAGGATGTAGAGATATTAAACTCCCGATTCAATTCATCAATGCAGGGGATTCGTATTGGCGGTGATAACGTTGTGATCCGGGATTGCGAATTCTGGGGACCGGGTGAATATGAACATAGAGTACATAAAACAAACCTCTCGAGGGCTGCTATCCATCCTCCCGACTGGGACCGAGGACGACCTGACACTCCCAACGACAACTGGTTGATAGAAAATTGCACATTTTCCGATATCAGAGTGGCGTTCAAATACAACAAGGGAGCGGACGGTTTCGGCGTACGAAGGATTACCTTCAACAACATAACAGTAACACCGCCTGCAAGTTCAAACGAGTCGCCGATTGCGATATCAGGGGAAGAAGCCAGGATTATCATCAATGGAGGGGATTTTTCCGCCGGCTCAAATTCACCCACAATCATTGATATTAAGAACTTTGACCATCTTGAACTGCATGATGTGACACTGCGCATTGACCCTGGCAGGCCTGCCATTAAGGCTCTTAATGGAAACATGGTCTTGCTTGATGGCGTTAGGCTGGTACCTGATTCAAATGTAAAGCCATTTGACCTTACCGGCATAGCAACTCTGGTAACCTCTTCTCCTGAAATGCAGCAGAATAGCATTTCCGTTTATCCAAACCCATTCAAAGACCGGTTGTTTATTTCAGGAATAAAGAAAAATTCAAGGGTTACCATTACCGATGTTTCCGGAAGGATCGTCAGTGAACATGCCAACATAACAGCTAACCAAACCAGTATCAGTTTGGATCAATTGAAATCTGGAATGTACTTTATCAAAATAATGGAGGGTAAAAAGCAGGTTACTTCTAAATTACTTAAAAGATAGGCACACCGCCCAAATTACTGTTCCGGCAGGCAGTCAGGAATTGGAAACTAAAATGATAGATGCAGAAGGATTGGAAAGAAGTGGCTATTATGTAAATTTTAAATACTCAGAATATGAACAAGACCATTAATACTATTGTGAAAGGTTTCCTCACAACCTTTAAAATGAGGTTTTTCTTTGTCTTTGCGGGCATAGCGGTTTTTCTGTCGCTTCACATGATTGCGTCTGCTCAGACGGCGAATAACCAGTGGGGCCCGGGGTATCAACTAACAGACAAGGGCCTGCGGATTGACGGCA
>CAYUBV010000321.1:1444-3278 GCA_964443035.1 uncultured Tangfeifania sp. | reverse complement strand
CCGCCTTTATAGGCATCATCTGAAACCACATCTCCAAAAGTCCAGTTTGAAGCGGGTGAGTTAAAAGCATTTGAAGCCTGGTCGAACTGTCCGTTTAAAACGGAATAGGCGGAGATAATTGTACTTTCAATGTTCCCAGGTGTGAGTATTTGTGAAGGCGATAATTCTCCTACCGGGCTTTCCTCAAGGAAACTTTCACTACATCCGGTAAATAGTATCAGCAATAATAAAAATGAAATTGTATTTTTCATGATGTTTTTCTTTTTGAATTTGAAAAATTAAAAATTTAGATTCATGCCAACCATGAAAGTTCTGGATGGAGGGTACAGTCCCCGGTCAACCCCGATATCGAGATTCCGGTGTTCCGATGAATAACTTTGTAATCCCACTTCCGGGTCAAGTCCTTCATAACCGGTAATTGTGAACAGGTTCTGAGCCTGAACATAAACCCTCATGTTGGAACTTTTCAACTTCCGGGCAAGTTCATTGAACGTATAACCTATGGTAAGCGTTTTTAGTCTCAGGTACGAAGCATCGGAAATGTAATAGGATGAAGGACGAATGTTGTTGTTTGGATCGTCGAGCGACAAACGCGGAACCGTTCCGCCGGGATTATCAGTGCTCCAGGCATCCAGTGTACGGTCGAGTTTGTTGTAGGCTGAAAGATTATAGAAATCGCCGTAGTACCGGGTCAAATCCCAGACATCGTTTCCAACAGTTCCGTTAAAAAAGAGCGAAACATCGAAGTTTTTGTATTGCAATCCCATGTTTAAGCCCACTGTAAAATCGGGATGAGGATTTCCGATAAAGTCACGGTCGTCTCCATCGAGGTCTCCATCCTTGTCAACATCTTCAAATTTTAAATCTCCCGGTTGGGCATTTGGTTGAACTTTGTGTGCATCAATTTCCGACTGGTTTTGAAAAATTCCCAGACTGCGGTAACCGAAAAAGGAAGAGATGGGCTGACCCACCATGGAACGCGAAGTTTCCTGGTCGAAATTAACGCTGTGCAAATAGGCGCTCGGTAGGGCAATAAATTCAATGTCAGCCGGCAGGCTGGTCAATTCATTCTTTATCTTCGAGAAATTCAAGCCTGCATTCCACGAGAAATCGTTGACTTGTTTGCTTTGATAATCAAGCAGCAATTCAAATCCTTTGTTTTGCATTTCGCCCACATTGTCCCAAACGGTTTGGTTGGTTCCGCCGGCAATGGGGGGCAGGGGTCTTTCAAGCAAAAGGTCGGTGGTGTTTTTTATGAAATAATCGGCTGTAATATTTAAGCGGTTATTTAAAAACCCGAGGTCAAACCCAAAATTGGTTTGGGTTGTTGTTTCCCATTTCAAATCGATGTTTCCATTCCTGCTTTGTGTAAAACCATTATTTACCGAATTTTGTGCGCCGTCGATTGCATAGTTGGAGTAATAAGGATTTGAATAGTAGCTTTCGATGGTTGCATACGGCGGAACATCCTGGTTGCCGTTTTGACCCCAGCCGAACCTGACTTTTAAGTTGCTGATTTTGTCTGTTGAAAAGAAAGTTTCTTCACTCATACGCCAACCCAGTGAAAACGCCGGGAAATTACCCCAGTTGTTATTACCCAGTTTTGACGAGCCGTCTCTGCGGAATGTAAATGAGGCGAGATAACGGTTATCGTAAATATAGTCGGCTTTTGCCATGTACGAAATCAACGACCACCTTGATCCCGACCCGCTGTTTTTTTGCGTTCCGCCATCGCCGGCGTTCAAAAACCTGAAATTTTCTTCCTCGTAAGGAAACCCCTCGCGTGAAGCATTAAAATTTTCGTAAGTAGATTCAATGGATTCCATACCTGCCA
>CAYUBV010000321.1:0-1344 GCA_964443035.1 uncultured Tangfeifania sp. | reverse complement strand
AGTATCGTCCTGGTTGTGATACAATTCGGCCAACGGATTTCGGATATCGCTTAAAAAAGCACCTGCAAAATTTCCGTCAACATCATAAACCGGGGCAATTGAAGGATATTTGTATGCATCATAAACCACACCTCCCAAAACGCTGTTTGTTGCCGTGCGGTTCGACCATGTGTGTGCCAGCGACAAATTTTCACCGATTACCAGCCTGTCAAAAAAAGTGGACTGGGAGTTGAATCTTACAGAAACACGTTCAAAATCGGTGTATTTTATGATGCCTTCCTGGTTGAAGTACCCCATTGACAGGTTATAAAACGAATCGCCTTTTCCTTTTGCAATATTAAGATTGTAGGATTGTACCAAAGCGTTCTGCATTATTTCATCCACCCAGTTTAAATCGGTTGACGGCACTTTATTGTTGGCATCAAGATACTGCGGGATAACTGCCGAGGTTCCGCTTCCATAAATATCGTTTGCCGGAGATTTACCATCGTTGGCATGTGCTTCCCAAAGGAGGTCACCGTATTGTTGAGCAGAAAGCGGGTTGAGTTGATTGGCTGCACTTTGCACGCCAACATACGAATCGAAACTAATGGTAGCTTCTTCGTTTAACCCCTTTTTGGTGGTAATAATAATAACACCATTGGCTGCCCGCGACCCGTAGATGGAAGCCGAAGCGGCATCTTTTAAAACCTGGAGCGATTCAATATCATTAGGGTTTATCATGTTTATCCCCGACTCAACCGGAACTCCATCGATAATATAAAGCGGGTCGTTGTTTCGAATGGTACTAAATCCGCGTACACGAACTGAAACGCCTCCACCCGGAGAATAATCGCCCAGTATATTCACACCGGCAACTCTGCCCTGCATCATCTGGTCCACTCCGGCAACCGGAATATTCGAAATATCTTCCACATCAACCACTGATACAGCGCCGGTTAGGTCTTTCTTTTGTTTAATACCATAGCCAACCGCCACTACTTCGCTCAGCCAGGTTGATTCCTCGGCAAGCACTACATCGATAACAGATTGGTTTGCAATGTCGATTTCTTTTGTTTCCATGCCGATAAATGAAAATACCAGAGTTTGGGCGTTTTCAGTTTTTTTAATTTGATATTCTCCATCGGAATTGGTAACCGTTCCTGTTGTTGTCCCTTTAATAATAACAGACACTCCCGGTAAAGGAGAACCTGTTTCATCAGTCACTTTTCCGGTAATTTGCCCGGTGGGTTGCTGCCCCGGCATACTTGAATTTTGCAGGGCGTTTAAATTGTTTGCATTGGCAATTTGCCAGGTAAAAAGCTGCAAAAGCATGATGTACAACAGCTTTTTAGAAACAACATT
>CAYUBV010000320.1:0-3278 GCA_964443035.1 uncultured Tangfeifania sp. | reverse complement strand
TTGCCGAAGAAATCGGGAACGGATACGGTTCGCCTGTAATTACTGAAAATGAACTGTTTGTAACCGGCAAAATTGACAGCCTGGCCTGGATGTTCTGTTTCGATTTAAATGGCAAATTGAAATGGAAACAGCAATTCGGGAAAGAGTGGTCGAAACATTACCCCGGCTCGCGGTCGGCTCCCACTGTAGTTGACGATTTGGTTTATGCCGGAACAGGAATGGGAATTATCTCCTGCCTGAAACGCGAAACCGGTGAAGTGGTGTGGACCAAAGATTACGTTGCTGATTTCGAAGGTGTTCTTCCCTACCACGGATATTCAGAAGCACCTGCTATTTTTGATGATAAGATTTTTTGTACTCCCGGCGGAAAAGAACACAACGTGGTTGCACTGAACCGCTTTACCGGAGAACTGATTTGGTCGAATAAAGGAATGGGCGAACGAATGGGATACAATCCCGGAAATATAATCGAACTTCCCAACCGGAAAATTTACGTGACATTTTCAGCCTACCACATGCTCGGAATCGATACCGAAACCGGAGAACTGCTCTGGACACAATTACAGGACAACACGCCGGTTGACAAGCGGGAACCAGGTGTTGGCGACACGCACAGCAACAATGTAATTTTTGAAAACGGACACATTTACTATGCAGCCGGCGACGGAAACCGTGGGGTAAAACTTCAGCTTTCCGAAGACGGTTCTCAAATTACCGAAATCTGGCGAACCACTGATTTTGATACTTACATGGGTGGCTTTGTCAAACTGGGCGATTACCTGTATGGTTGCGGAACCCGCAAAAAAGATTTGAAAAGTTTTGATGCAGAAACCGGTCTGCCGGTCGATTCGCTGAAGACAGGAACGGGCGCCATTGTTGCGGCCGACAACATGCTTTACTATTACAACTGGGGCGGCGAACTTTCACTGGTGAGCTATGAAAACGGAAAACTGGAAAAACGAAGCTTCTTTAAAATTACAAAAGGAACCAAAGAGCATTTTTCGCACCCGGTTATTAAAAACGGAATTTTATACCAGCGCCGGGGCGATGCGCTGATGGCATTCGATATAAAGGATCAAAATCCGAAAACGTAATACCGGTTAGTGTTTAATAATCAAACATTTTTTAGATTATCTGGATGGCGGCTGGTATGAATAATGTTCAAAATATGAACTTCATTCTCGGTGACTTTATAAATGATTTTGTATTTCCATTGTGCAACCGATCTATAATCACCAGGCAATTCTTCCAAATAAAACTCTTTTGAAAATCCGGAAAAATCTTTTAGCTGATTACAACGTTGAAGAATTCCATTTATAATATATTCGGCAGTTTCCTTTGAAACTTCGTTTTTAAGATATTCATAATATTCATTCAATGAATTCCGTGCTATAAAAGAGATAATTACTCTCCTTTTTTTCATCACCAGTCTTTTGATTCTTTTTTCAATTGTTCCAGGGTGATGAAATCGCCATTTTTTATTTGAGATTCAGCCAGTATGATATCATCAATAAACTGTTTCTTTTTTATTGGATTCCCGGAAGGACCATAACCCACAACAGGATCACTTTTTTCCAGGACTGAATACAATTTTGAATACAGTTCATTAACTGTATTTTCATCAACTTCATGTAAATATTTTTGAATGTATTTTCTTTTTTCGTTGATATCCATTTCTTTCAATGTTTTTTCAAATTTATTAAAAATCAGTGAAAATGAAATGAAGAAAGAAAAATAACCACATATATCTGTTAATAATATACGTGGTTATTCTGTTAAAAGAAGAAAAATCATCCCGACTCTAAAGCTTTTGAATCGGTTCACTCAACTTTTCAACTTCTTCGGTAAGGTATTTCCGGAAACCTTCTTCGGTTTTCCACTGGTCTTTGTCGAGACCCCAAACCGCAAAAAAGTAGTGTTTTGCCGGCTGGTTACTTTCGCACTGCTGACCAATATAGTAAGTTTCAGAAATTATATTGCTGAACCCTTTTTCGGGAACTGTTTCATATCCCAGTTTAAAAAAATTGGTATCTGAAGTACGACCTATTTTCCCGGCTTCTTCCAGTGGAACAGCAACTGCCATTCCGAGTTCGTCGTTGTTGAGCGACTGTACATCGTGCGTACCGATGACCTGAAAATCATTTGATTTAAACTGAAAAGGTTCCCGTTTCAAATGGCTGGTAACAATTCCGGTCACTATTTGCGAACCTTCGGGGCAGCCGGTTACCGTAACATCTGATTCAAACCAGTATTTTCCGGGGTAAATCGTAATTCGTTCAACAGCTTCCAGCATGTCGCCATCCACGTCCCAGCCTTCGTAACGCAACTCAAAGATTGAACGAAGCGGGCCTTCCACAATTTTGTGGTAGGTGTAAACATCGGTTGAACCGAGCCGGTATAGCGAATCTTCTTTCAAAAGCGCCAGACCACCTGATCCGAGCGAACTTCCGCAATGCAGCACATCCATTCCCCAGTCGGACAATTTATGATAATCGCCCAGTTCGGGTGTACCCACTTTGTCGGCAATCATTTCAGGTAAACGTTTTCCAAAAATATCTTTCACATTACGGCAGTCGAAATAGTTACGAAACCCGATTTTATCGTTTTCCCAGTTTACACTTTCACCCTGGGCAATTACTTCAAAACCATCGTCGCACGGAAGTGCAGCGTAAGTATCCACTTCTTTATAGGTTCCGTCATCCTGCTTTATTCCCAGCCGAAGGTTGGTTCGTTTTTCAAACCCCGGATAATCATTTTCCGGAACAAAATTTATTTGCAAATCAATGGTTTCACCTGCCGCAAAATCGGTGACCAAAACCACTTCATCCCATTTTCCGTCGCCATCCAAATCATCCACCTGGCTGAAAACATAAGTTTTATCCGTTTTTTCAAAAACCGGAAATTCCCCCTGCACCAGGTCAACATGCTCACTCAATTCATCACGGGAAAGAATAATCACTTCATCTGTTCTTTCAACATCCTGCGGATTCTGAAAGATTAGCGTTGTTTCGTTTTCGCACGCAAAGAAAAGAGGGGCAAGGAAAATCAGGAATATATAGTTAAATTTCATTTTAATCGTCAATTTCATTTTCACCTTTCACATAACCAAAGTTGGCCAGAATTCCGCCATCGACATAAAGTACCTGGCCATTCACAAAATTGCTGGCCTTTGATGCCAGAAACAGCGCGGCATTTCCCACATCTTCGGGTTCGCCCCAGCGGCCGGCGGGAGTGCGGGTCATTACCAAATCGTTGAACGGATGTCCGCCTTCGCGGAT
>CAYUBV010000319.1:0-3280 GCA_964443035.1 uncultured Tangfeifania sp. | reverse complement strand
GTTGTTTCCGGTTACATGGGTGGCGAAATGCAAAACCCAACCTACCGCGATGTGAGCAGCAAACGCACCAATCATGCCGAGGTAGTGCGGGTGATTTTCAATCCTTCGAAAACCGGTTACCAGGAACTGGCAAAAATGTTTTTCGAAATTCACGACCCTACTCAGGTAAACCGTCAGGGACCGGATATTGGAAAGCATTACCGTTCAGAAGTTTTTTACACGGACGAAGCACAAAAAGAGACGACTGAAAAATTAATCGAACTACTTGAAATAAAAGGATACGATGTGGCAACAAAACTAACATCTGCCAACACATTTTGGAAAGCCGAAGATTACCACCAGGATTATTATGAAAATAAAGGCGGTACACCTTATTGTCACGGGTATACGAAAAGGTTTTGATTAAAAATTCCTCAAAACCCCGAACGGAACAACTTCAAACAAATCCTGAACATTCAAGGTTTGTCCGGCATCAAATGTTTGTCTTGTTAAACGATTTTCCAGCGCGGGAATGTCCGTTTCCGAAAATTCAACCTGTGTATCTTCCCAGTTTGAATTGGCAGGCAAACTCGCCGTATTCAGCGGCAGTACAATGATTAAATGCTGATCGCCAAACTTCCGGGAAAAAGCAATGATGTGCTTTTTGTATTTTCCGGAAACCTTTAACGGAGTGTAATCTCCTTCCTGAAAAAGTTCGGGATACTGAATACGCTCATTCAATGTCAGCCAGCTCATCCACTGTTTCAGTTGTCCGTCCAGCGGCTGTTGCCAAAGACTTTCGGCTAAACCCGCGGCATCTTTTTCGTAATTTTTGATGAGCCAGCCGAGGTTGGCCGACAACTTTTCAAAATCAACTTCCCGCCGGTTGTCGGGATCCACAAAACTAAGGTTCCAGGTTTCTGTTCCCTGGAAAGTGTCAGGAACGCCGGGCACTGTATTTTTCAGAATGATCTGAGCAATGGAATTGGTAATCCCGTGCGGGATAATTTCTTCCATAAACCGCTTCAAACTATCGGGAAATTTCGATTCCGAAGAGAGGATTTTTCGCACAAACCCAATGGTTTCCTTCTCATAATACTCATCCGGGTCGCTCCACGAAGAGTTAACTTTTGCTTCGCGCATGGCTTTTACAAGGTAAGCTTCCAACCGGCCTTTGAATGATTCATCAATTCGGACATCCATTGGCAAATGGGCACACAACACCTGGTAAATCAGGTATTCGTCGTTGGGAGTCGGAATCTCTTTTCCGTCGTCAAACTGCTTCAATGCCCGGTTTAGTTCATACCACTCTTTGGTAGCTGCCATCCATGCTTCGGGAACATCGCTCAGCACATTCAATCGGGCGCGGGCATCTTCTCCGCGCTTGGTATCGTGGGTAGAAATGGCATTCATTGTCAGCGGATACTTTTCAAGCCGCTCTTTCATATAATGATGGAACGTGTCGGTACGAATGCCGAAATATCCCGGTGAATCGCCCACCTCGTTGTGCCCGATAAACGGATTGTACGAATAAAATGCCGTGTCTTCAATTCCTTTGGCCATAAGCGGGCCGGTAAACTGCATGCAATGCCTGAAGAACCGGTCAATGCGCGGTGATTCGTATCCTGATTCCGGGTGGTTGAGCAGAAATAAATTCTTTAGCATGTTGAGTGGTTCTTCGAGTTCAGGATTTTTTTCAGCGGCTTTTTCAATGATTTCAGTTACTTCATTTTTTTCATGACCGGTAAATTTTGAAGGTGAACGGTAAATCTTATAAACCGGGCAAAATACCAGAAACTCACCGATTGCTTTTTTTATCTTTTCGCCGTCGATGTCCAGTTTCAGTACCGAGCCCAGTGAAATACATTCGCGGGCAAGGTTATCCAGTTCGCCTTTCAGCCGGTTGTATAAAATAAACCTGTTTTTCTTGTAAAACACATCATCGAAATCGTCGGTTTTGTCAATCCATTCATTGTAATATTCGTAAAAAAATGGTCCTTTTTCCGAATTGGTGAGCAGGTTGTTTACAATTCCCAGAAAATCGTAACCGGTTGTTCCTTCAACAGGCCAGTCGGCAGGAATTTGCTCATCTTTCTCAAGAATTTTTTCCACCAGAATATATGTCTCTTCTCCTGCCAGTTCACGCAGTTTTTGAAGGTATTCACCCGGGTTAAAAAGTCCGTCGATGTGGTCGATTCGCAAACCGTCAATCCATCCTTTCCTGATCCAGTTGGCAATTAATTTATGGGTGGTTTCAAAAACCTGTTCGTTCTGAATGTTGAGGCAAATCAATCCGTTAATGGTAAAAAACCGCCGGTAGTTTATTTTTGTTTCAGTGTCTTTCCAAAACGAAGGATAATAATACAAGGTATCGATTATTTCCTGCAATCTTTCAGAATCATTATTCGCGGTGTGCAGGCATTCATCGATGTAACTTTTGGTTTGTACCGAATCAGAATATTCCACAAACAATTTCTTCCGCAGTTCATCAAAATTTTTGATGTTTCTTCCGGCGTTCAGAAACGCTGCAACCGACACCGGAATATGGACACTTTTTTCAGCTTCCATTAATTTCGGATACGCCGGAACCGAAAGTGGATACTGATTGTCGAAATAATTGAGCTTAAATCCATCTTCATCAAAACTAATTTTAAGTTCTTTGTCTTCAATTAATTTCCGGAGCGGTTTCCCGAAAAACGGCAACATCAGCTTTTGATTCAGATTTTCATCCGGATGATCATTTAGAATATCAAAAAAATCATACCACTCAGAATTCTTCCCTTTTTCCAGAATGTCGTAAATCCACGGATTATCGGGCGAAAAAGCCATGTGGTTGGGAACGATGTCCTGCACCCAGCCCATTCCCTTTTCATGTAACTTTTCAACCAGGCTTTCAAAATCTTTTTCAGTTCCAATTTCCGGATTGATTTTCAGCGGGTTGATTACATCGTAGCCATGAGCACTTCCCTCCACAGCCTCAAAAACCGGGGATGCATAAATGGTTTTTACACCTGATTTCTGAAGATAGGGAATCAGTTTTTCAGCATCCTTCAGTGTAAAAGCTTTATTAAACTGAAAACGGTAAGTTGATATTGGATTTTTCATAAGAAGCCTTTTTTGTTCCCTTCTATTATGCCAAGCAGAAATAGTTTGGTACTGTCATTTCGAATCTGAGGCACGAAGATGAGAAATCTCATAATTTCAGCAGATTTCTCCCAGAGGTCGAAATGACATTTCAAAGTTGACATGACACAACTGAGAATTATTAAATTAAAAATTATTAAAATAAAAAGCATAAAGT
>CAYUBV010000318.1:0-3292 GCA_964443035.1 uncultured Tangfeifania sp. | reverse complement strand
TTTAAACGTAAATGAATTTATTGGAACGTCGAAGATATAAATTTGTATTCTTTTGTTGAAGAACATTTGTCAGTGAGGAGTTGAATTTTTATTCATTCCACATTTGGAAGTTTTGAGCTTCTTACTGCGCCGGCAATCCAAAACAGCTAAAATACCAGCAGAAAATTCAATATACTTTGCTTTGTGCTTTTTCTTTCTCTTCGGGTAAATCAATATAAAATGAAGTTCCGTTTTCAGGATCGCTTTCCACCCAGATTTCGCCATTATTTTTTTCCACAAAATCTTTGCAGATAATCAATCCCAGTCCGGTTCCTTTTTCCCCGTCTGTTCCCTGGCTCGAGTGGTTTACATCGGGTTTAAACAGGTTTTTAATTTGATTTTTTTGAATTCCTATTCCGGTATCCCTGATTTCTGTTACCACCGATCCGTTATTCTGTTTTGCCGATACGGAAATTTTGCCACCCCTTTTGGTGAATTTAATGGAATTCGAAATAAGATTTCGAATAACGGTTGTAATCATCTCTTCGTCGGCAAAAACGACTATTTCAGAGGGCACGTTGTTTTCCAATGCAATTTGTTTTTGCTCAGCCGGATTTTCCAACAAATTAAAACAGCGCTCAACCATGAAACGCAAAGATATATTTTGAGGTGTATTAACCAGTTTTTCCCGTTGCGCCCGCGACCAGGTGAGCAGGTTTTCAAGCAACTCCGACACATTTTTCGAGAGTGTGTAAATCAGATTGTTATACTTTTGTATTTCCTCTCGTGATAAGTTTTCGTACCCTTCGTCAATGAGCTCGGAAAAACCAAGGATGTTGTTAAGTGGTCCTTTGAGATCGTGCCCGATTATTGAAAACAGCTTGTCTTTGGTTGTGTTCAGTTCTTTTAAACGGGCCTCACTTTGTTTCAATGCTTTTTCGGCCTTTTTTTGCTCGGTTATATCTTTTGATGTGGAAATTATACCATCGATTTTTCCGTTTGATTTACGGTGAGGATAAAAATTCAGTTCCAGTATTTTATAAGGTCCGTTTGGAATTCTGCCTTCATACTGCAGAAAAACAGAACTGCCTTGAAGGCATTTTTCCATTGATGGCCTTATTTCTTTTTTAAAAATTACCGGTCCCCATAAATCTTCAACTGTATTTCCAATTATTTCGCTGGTTTCAATGTTGTAAAATTTGTTGAAAGCGGTGTTAACAAATACATAAGAATATTTTCCATTAATAAAAGATGCCGGCTCTGAAATAGTGTTCAGAATTTCTTTTTGGTAATGAAAATATCCTTTTCGTCGTTTATGACCTGAATTATTCTTATTTGGGTGCATTTTCGTATTGGTTAAGTATATTCATAAGTTTTAATGTGCAAGTTGATTTAATAATCACATTGAAGCTTAAGGATTGCTTACCTCTTTTAAAATGTGAGGAATGCAACAAATATTGAGGTTTAATTTTTAACTCGGTTCTTCCTGTCATAGACTATTATAATGCCGCCTGATTTAGTCGTTTTTTTTCGAAATAAAAATAGAAATGATTTTACATAAAAACAAATGTTCTTATAAGTAAATTAAAAGCGGGTATTTACAATGTTTGCAAACTGAGAACCAAAGGTATAGGTAATTGCTATGGAACTCGAAAATGAAAAGTCAGTCGCCAGTTCACGTTGTTTCAGCAGCACTTCTTCAAGTGATGCTTCTCCTTTTGGAAGTGATAACTGGTCCTGAATTACATCGTACTCGGCTTGAAATGAAAGCGAAAATCCCTCGAATAACCTCACGGAAGTCTGTCCGTAGAACTCGAGGCGTCTGCGGGCAAAATCGTGCAGGTAATGAGAGCCTTCCAGCCCGGTTTCGATAGATCCCCAGGGTTGCTGAATGTTTACAACAGCTTTTACCTGGTGATTAAAAAGATTTTCCTGTGTTTTTTCGTAGATTGTTTCTTCAAAATAATCAAGGTAATTGTATCCCAGCAGGTATGAAAAAGTAATGGATTTTCGTGTTGCTTCCTTATAGGGAAAAATGCTGTATTCAATCCCGGGGCTGATATTGATTTCATGCTTTATATTACGGCTGTTATAAGTTAGATAAGTTCCGAAAAGACCGGCAGACCAATGTTGGTTCAAACTTTTTATGGCATAACTGTCGAGTCCGTGACGGCGTTGTTCGCTCATAACAGGTTCTTCATTTTCTGAAGTCTGAATTTTTACCCTGCCGTAATTAAAATAAGGCCTGATGCGCAGTTTCCACTGTTCGGTAACACGGTCGGCAAAAAATCCCCACCTGGAATTTAATTCACTTTGGTTCGATTCCAGCTCCAGCCTGACCCGGCCTATATAGGCCTCAAAAACCCAGTTATTCCAGGGATCTTCCACTTCCTGAAGTGAACTTTCTTCTCCGTCACCTAAATATTCGATATTAAACCGTGTTCCCAGTGGTGTTTTCAACATGAAGGATGTAATGCCCATTTTTACATATTCTTTCAGTGCATTACGGCGCTCATCCATTGTGGCGTTTCTGCCGATGATATGTCTCATTGTGTGGGCGGTACCGCTAAAAACGTTATTGCCGATAAAGCTAAACTGAAATTCAGTTCCGCCTCCTGCCGTTTCTTCTTCAGTTACAAAAACATGAATATCTGCAAGTTCGGGGTCTCTTACATAATTTACGAAAGTCAGCTCGGTGCGGATGAGATCAAAGTCACACCGCCGGCAATCCAGGTAAATGTAAGGAGACCTGTTAAGATTTTCAGGGGTAGTTACAACTATGGTGTCCTTTTCTGTATTTTGTGCCTGTATTTCTGTTAATCCGGGAATTAGCATTAAAATATAAAACAGAAAAAAGGCAGAATAACTTTTCCGTCTTGTCCGGCTATTGATAATGTTGTCTGAATCAAAAATGAGGTCTTTTATATGCATTTCTTCTTAATACGTTTAATTATTATCAGAGAAAAACAAAAGTAAGAATCTAATTTAGAACAACCTTAAAAATAAGAAGTTAGCGGTTTATTTTTAACATTAAAATGCCTGAAAACGTTTTGCTGGGCATAATTCAGATGCTTTTCAGCATTAGCAGTCGCACGTCCATAACCTGGTTGCCGGGAATTTCTTTTGCTTTTAAAGTGAGTTTTCCTTCTCCTTTTTGCAGGTGAATGGTACCCATTTTCAGCGGCCTAAAATTTTTTACATACGATTCCATTCGTTCAATCCGGTCATTTTCCATGCCCGTCAAAGGCGGATTATGTGGCTCGGTAGTTTTACCCGTCAGCTCATTATTGCCGCAACTCAATTCAAAAACAGA
>CAYUBV010000317.1:0-3297 GCA_964443035.1 uncultured Tangfeifania sp. | reverse complement strand
GCATACTGTACGATTTCCTTGAATTCTTCCTGCGTGTAAAAACCGCCTTCACCACCGCCCACTTCAGTGCTGCCGCCAATTTCGGTCAGTTTGGGCCACGATTTAATTTCAATGCGCCAGCCCTGATCATCAGAAAGATGAAGGTGTAAGCGGTTCATCTTGTAGGTTGCCAGAAAATCGATAAAACGTTTCACGTCTTCCACTCCAAAAAAGTGGCGCGAAACATCGAGCATGGCTCCGCGGTAGCCGTATTCCGGAAAATCGTGAACTGCACCGGTAGCAACTGTCAGTGGTTCATCAACTGCAGTTTTCACCGGAAGTGTTTGCAGCAAGGTCTGCACGCCGTAAAAAACGCCGGCCGGACTGTTGGCTTTTATGCCTGTCAGTTTTTTGCCGATATTCAGATCATATCCTTCTGTGCCCAGTTCTTTATCTTCTTCCGGAACAGAAAAGTAAATTCCCGAACGGGGTAAAGCATCGGCGGCCTCGACTGCCAATTCCAATCCATTAATTTTGTTGATTTCGGCTGCAAGATATTCTGCCATCGGTTCCAGGCCGTCAATATCTTCCTGAAAATAAACAACAGTTGATGCGTCAATTGTGAAAGACTCACCGGTTGCTGAAACAGATACCGGTTTGGGTATAAAGCTTGTTTTTGTTAAATCGGTTGGCGGCTCCTGCTTACAGGATACCTGAAAAAGAATGCCTGTTACAGCAGCGAACAGAAGCAATAAATTAGTTTTCATAAATCGTATTTTTTTGATATTTGAATTTTCAGGCTTTAAAATTACTGAAATGGATTGGAGTTTGAATGGCGGAAAAGGACTTTTTTAATTTTTTAAAATCGAAACTTTTTTCCTATTCCACCAACTCCATTTCATCGAGCAGGTAGCCGGCGCCGGCAAATTTATCGATAAGGAAAAGGGCGTAACGGATATCGATGGCTATGTTGCGGCACCGTTCCGGGTCGTACATAATGTCGCTCATGGTTCCTTCCCAGCAGCGGTCGAAATTAACGCCAATCAACTCGCCGTTGCCGTTTACCACCGGGCTTCCTGAATTTCCGCCGGTAGTATGATTCGATGCAATGAAACACACCGGCAGGTAACCGTCTTCGGCATATTGCCCGTAGTCTTTCGTTTCGTACAACTGGCGTAACTGCTCCGGTACATTGTAATCGTAAATATCCGGGTTGTCTTTTTCCATGATTCCCTCGAGGGTAGTGTAATGTTCGTATTTCACGCCATCGCGCGGTTTATAGCCGTCAACTTCCCCGTAAGTCACCCGTAGTGTGAGGTTGGCATCCGGATACACATCTGCGCGGCTTTTCATTTCGAGTATTCCGGCCATGTAAGTTTTCATGTTTTCATTTATGCGTGCATTTAATGAATCGACCACAGGATCGATAACCGTTTCAAAATGAAAAATTAACCGGTTATAGAGTTTCACCATTGGGTCTTTGCGCAGTTTCAGCAATTTCTTTTCGTTGCCCGGTTCAAGTAGCTTCGAAAGCTCTTTTTCATCATGAAGGATTGATTTCCTGTAGATTTTATCCACCAGTTTGTCGCCGTGCTTTTCCATCACTTCGGTGTAGTAATCCGGTAGAAATTCGGTATTTAGATCTTCGCCCAAAAGCGGCAGCAGCACTTCAAAAAGTTTTTCATCGGTGGGCTGGTTGAAATCTTTGAAAAAGCCGGGCAGAAATTCTTTCATTCTTTCAACATCGCGCTCAACGCGCTCTGGTTGGTCATTTTCAATATTGTTGATGATACTGTTTACCCGGTTGGCCAGTTGAAAGGTTTCCACGCCGCGGATCCGCACAATTTCGGAATAATAATCGTGAGCCCGGATAAACGGACTGTACAAAGCATACAGTTTATCAAAATTGGCAAAAACCTGCCTGTATTCGTCTTCCCATTTATTGCTGGCTTTGGCCCATTCTTTAAACTCCTGCTCGAATTCCAGTTTTTTATTTACCGCGTCCAGGCGCTCGAGGCCCAGGATTTCGCCCTGCCATTTTTTCCAGGCATTGCTGATGCTTGCGTATTTGGCCGCATACTGAATTCGCACTTTCGGATCGGTTTCCATGTCTTCGCCAATCACCACCAGTTTTTTTTCGCGGATGGCAATCCGGTCGGGGTCGCGCTGGTTCATAATAATGTCCACCTCGTTCGACGGAATATATTGCATGGTACTTCCCGGGTTTCCGAAAACCATGGTAAAATCGCCCGGCTTAAATCCTTTCATCGAAATCGGGAAAAACTTTTTGGGCTGATACGGTACATTGTCGGGCGAATATTCTGCCGGTTCGTTGTTCTCGTCGGCATAAATGCGGAACAGCGAAAAATCGCCGGTATGACGGGGCCACATCCAGTTGTCGGTGTCGCCGCCAAATTTACCGATGGCCGACGGAGGCGCTCCCACCAGCCGAACATCTTTAAACACCCTGTTTACATAAAGATAATACTGGTTGCCGTAAAACAACGGTTTTATGCGGGTACTGAACTTCCCGTTTTCCGAAGCTTCTTTTTCTATTTCAGTACTGTTTTTTTCAATTTTTTTTTCACGCTCTTCTCCTGACAATCCTTCGGTGGCTTCCAAAACTTCGCCGGTAACATCTTTCATGTATTCCAGGAAACTAACTGTCAGGCCCGGATTGGGCAACTCCTCATTGCGGTTCATGGCCCAGAAACCATTGGTCAGGTAATCGTTCTCCACCGAGCTGTGCGACTGAATCTGCCGGTATCCGCAGTGGTGGTTGGTAATGATCAAGCCGTCTCCTGAAATCAGTTCGGCGGTACAACCTCCGCCAAAAACCATCACGGCATCTTTCATGCTGGCATTGTTCACATTGTAAATATCTTCGGCGGTGAGTTTAAATCCCATTTTCTGCATGTCTTCCAGCTTGTATTTCTCGAGCAGCAGCGGAATCCACATTCCTTCTTTTGCAAACAACTGGGATACAGCAATAAGAACAGCAAAAACGAGCAGTATTATTTTCTTCATGAATTTTAAGATTATAATTTTTGATGGCACAAAATAAAAATCAATTTCAAATAGATGAAAAAGATTTGACGGAAAACATGACTTTTTTCAAAATGAAGAAAATTCAGGCTGAATAAAATTACGGAACGATTTGAAAGAACAGTGACGACAAGCAGACAATAAAAAAACGGGAAGAGAACTTCTTCTTCTCCCGCTGTTTTATGTTTGCATTTTCGAAAATTCTGCAAGTTGCTGTGAGAATTTTCTGTGTTATTATAATATTCCACAAACAAAAGTTATGTTCAAAAAAAT
>CAYUBV010000316.1:0-3302 GCA_964443035.1 uncultured Tangfeifania sp. | reverse complement strand
ATCCAAAAGAATTGGACATTAATTAGTTTAAAACTATATTTGCAACGCTTAAAAATAGTTGAATGGAATTTAAAGCTAAAGACATTGCTGCATATTTAAACGGTGAAATTGTTGGTGACGGCGATGTTATAGTTTCGGATGTTTCAAAAATTGAAGAGGGAAAACCCGGCACACTGGCATTCCTGTCAAATCCGAAATATGAAAGTTACATATATAATACAGCGGCTTCGATTGTTCTTGTGAACAAAAGTTTCGAGCCCAAAAAAAATATTCCGGCAACCCTGATTAAAGTGGATGATGCCTACCAGGCATTTGCCTCACTTCTCGATTTATACATTCAAACCAAAAAGGAAAATAAAAAAGGCATTGAACAACCCAGTTTTATCGATGCTTCATCGTCAACCGGCGATGATTTTTACCTCGCCGCATTTGCTTATGTCGGAAAAAACACCAAAATCGGGAACGGGGTAAAAATATACCCGCAGGTTCATGTAGGCGACAATGTGAAAATTGGAGACGACTGCATTTTATACTCAGGCGCTAAAATTTATGACGACAGCGTAATTGGCGACAATTGCATCATTCATGCCAATGCAGTAATCGGTTCCGACGGATTTGGCTTTGCGCCCCAACCCGACGGGAGCTACAAAAAAATTCCGCAAATCGGAAATGCTGTGCTTGAAGATAATGTTGAAATTGGCGCCAACACCACCATCGACTGTGGCACTTTTGGGTCTACCATTATCCGTAAAGGAGTCAAAATTGACAACCTGGTACAGGTTGCACACAATTGCGAAGTTGGCGAAAACACTGTAATTGCAGCTCAAACCGGGCTTGCCGGCACCACAAAAGTGGGCAAAAACTGTAAGTTTGGCGGACAGGTAGGACTGGCAGGGCACCTCACAATTGGCGACAATGTAAATATTGGCGCGCAATCGGGCGTTTCCAGCTCAATAAAAGATAACGAAACCGTTCTGCTTACTCCTGCACACAATATAAAAGATGCTGCGCGCACAGCCATCATCTTCAAAAACCTTCCAAGACTCAGAGATGAAGTTATTCAACTTCGAAAAGATGTAAAAACACTTCAACAAAGCAATTCATCTGCTTCCAAGAAATAATCAGCTTATGGTTGTAAAGCAAAAAACACTGGCAAAATCATTCACGATTGAAGGAAAAGGGTTACACACAGGTGTGGATGTGACCATGAATTTTCTGCCGGCGCACGAAAATCACGGGTTTAAATTCAAAAGGGTAGATTTGGAAAACCAGCCGGTCATCGATGCCGACGTGGATTTGGTAGTAGACACATCGCGCGGAACTTTGCTCGAAAAAGACGGAGCGCGCATCGGTACTATCGAGCATGCACTGGCCGGACTTATCGGGATGGATCTCGACAATGTGCTGATTGAAGTAAATAACGAAGAGGCCCCGATTATGGATGGCAGCTCAAAGTATTTTGTGGAAGCCATTGAAAAAACCGGGATTGTTGAACAAGATGCCGAGCGGGAATATTTCGAGATAAAAGAAAAAATTCATATCACCGATGAAAAATCAGGGTCTGAAATAATTGCACTCCCTGACGATGATTACCGTCTGAATGTATTAATCTCCTTCAAATCGAGGGTGCTGAACAACCAGTTTGCAACCCTCGAGTCAATAAAGGATTTCAGGGAAGAAATTGCCAATTGCCGCACTTTTGTGTTTTTGCACGAGCTGGAATTTCTGCTCAACAACAACCTCATAAAAGGTGGTGAACTGAACAACGCCATCGTTATTATCGATAAAGAAGTTACACAGGATGAACTCGATCGGCTGGCCGACTTGTTTCACCACGACCGGGTGGAAGTGAAACCACAGGGAATTTTAAACAACCTCGATTTACATTTCGACAACGAATGTGCGCGCCACAAGCTGCTCGATGTAATCGGTGATTTGGCGTTGTGCGGAAAACATATCAAAGGCAGGATTATTGCCACCAAACCGGGGCATGGTCCCAATACCTTGTTTGCACAGGCTTTAAAAGATCGTTGGCGGCAGACACAGGCCGGGCCACCGGAATACGACCCGAATGCAACGCCGTTTATGGACATCAACCAAATTAAAAATCTTTTGCCCCACCGGTACCCGCTTCTGATGGTTGATAAAGTATTATCAATGACTAACGAAGTAATAATTGGTGTAAAGAACGTTTCAGTAAATGAGCCGTTCTTCCAGGGGCACTTCCCGGAGGAACCGGTTATGCCCGGAGTTTTGCTTATTGAAGCAATGGCGCAAACCGGAGGACTGCTGGTGCTTTGCGGCCTCGAAGGAAAATATTCAACCTATTTCATCAGGGTTGACAATGTGAAGTTCAGAAAAAAAGTTGTTCCCGGTGATATGCTGATTTTCAAAATAACGTTAACTTCGCCGATTAGACGTGGAATAGCCACAATGAAAGGATTGACGTATGTTGGAAATAAAGTTGTGGCTGAAGGCGAATTTATGGCTCAGATTGTAAAACAAACAGAATAATAATACCGAATCGGAAATAGTATGAAACAACCACTGGCTTACGTACATACTGAAGCAAAAGTAGCTGAAAATGTTGTGATAGAACCTTTTGTTACCATCGATAAGGATGTGGTAATTGGAGAGGGAACCCATATTGGTTCGAGCGTAACTATTTTGCCCGGAACGAGAATCGGAAAAAACTGCAACATCTTCCCGGGGGCAGTAATTGGGGCAATCCCACAGGATTTAAAATTTAAGGGAGAATATACCACAGTTGAAATTGGTGACAACAATACCATTCGTGAGTACGTGACCATAAACCGCGGAACAGCCTCCAAAGGTAAGACCAAACTCGGCAACGGAAACCTGATTATGGCTTATGTGCACATTGCACACGACTGCAGCCTCGGAAACTATATCATACTGGGTAACAATACTCAACTGGCCGGAGAAGTTGTGGTTGACGACTGGGCAATTATTTCGGGAATGACCGGAATTCACCAGTTTTGCCATGTGGGTTCGCACGTAATGATTGGCGGCGGATCACTTGTTCGCAAAGATGTACCTCCGTTTATTAAAGCAAGTCGCGAACCGCTTTCATATGTGGGAATCAATTCCATCGGGCTGCGGCGCCGGAACTACTCCAATGAAAAAATCAGGGAAGTACAGGAAATTTACCGCTACATTTACCAGAAAGGACTGAATACCGCACAGGCCATCGATCTTATCGAAACCGAAATGCCGGCCACCCAGGAACGCGACGAGGTGCTGCTTTTTGTAAAAGACTCAAAACGTGGAATTATCAGGGG
>CAYUBV010000315.1:0-3309 GCA_964443035.1 uncultured Tangfeifania sp. | reverse complement strand
GTAGAATCGGGAATGGTGGTTTGAAGCTGCTCGTCTATCCAGTTCATCATCAGAATTCCTCCTTTAATATTTTCCTCCGGCTTTGTAATGTCGGTTACACCAAGTGCAGTTGCTGTGTTGGGCATCAACTGCATTAACCCGTGCGCGCCGCCCCACGATTCGGCTTCGGGATTAAACCGCGATTCCACATACATTATGGAAGAAATCAATCGCCAGTCCCAGCCATACTTTGCAGCCAGCTCTTTCACAATCGGGTCGAATTCAGAAATTTTTCCCCCGTTAATACTGTGGTATCCACTTTCCAATCTTGTTTTCGAACGGGAACTCACAAAATACTTGTTATAGAATATATTGTATTTCGCGCTTTTTTTGAATTCGGTCAGCCAGTTATCGAGGTATTCTTTCCAGTCGTCGGTCGCATCTTTCCGAACGGCCCAGGCAATGTTTTGCGGAAAACTGATAATCAGCGACACATCGATGTTTGAATAATAGGTTTTATTCAGCCTGCCTACATCTTCGTCGCATACCGTGTAGTCGATTTCTCCTTCGGCAACGCGTGCAATCAGTTGTTCCACACCATAAATGGAATCTTCCGCAATATCGATGGGAGAGCCGATTTCCTCCGATAAATTGACAAGTCGCGTATAGTAAGATGTATTTCTTTGAACATGTACTTTTTTTCCGGCCAGTTCGAGGGTAGATTTCAAATAAACCGTTGTTGTATCGTTCGGATTTGGTTTTCGCTGAACCAGCACCTGCCGGGTTTGCTTCAAAGGCTCGGTAAACTGAACCTCTTGTTTGCGCGATCGGGTAACTGTCAGGTTTTTGGCTATCAGGTCGAACCGCTCGTTTTTCAGGCCGTTAAAACTTTCATCCAAATCGTTACTCACTGAAATCTGCAGGTTCACACCTAAATTATCGCACAGTTCCTGCGCCATTTCATACTGAAATCCCATGGGTTTACCTCGGTAAACAAAATAGTTGGTAGAATTGTAATCGACCACCACCTTGAGAACGCCCTCCTCGCGTATCCGCTCCAAATCGGTTGGAATTATTTCAGCAGGCTCTTCCTGAACCTCTTTTTTATCACCCCTGCCACAGCTAAAAAGAAAAATCACAACGGGCAGTAGCAGAAGGATTTTTACTGCTGTTATATGTTTACTGTAAAAAAACATCAGTCGTAAAATGACCACGCAACTCCCAATCTGAAAGTCCTCCGGTTCATCGGGTAATGCGGAGTTGTAAAATATTCCTTGTTTATGAATTCAGTACCGATGTTCATCATTTTAAAAAAGACCCTGGTTCGTTTCAAACGTAAATTCACGTGAGCGTCAATATACGGAAAATCGCCCAGTTTTTTATCATTCTGAATATGAAACAAGCCGGTTGACGGATCGTAGGCATCGGCATAATATTTTGTATTGTAACGGGTGTCAATTCCAATGGTTGTGAACATCACTTTGGAAATCACAAAACTGTAATAGGCCGAAACAAATGCCGAAAAATCGGGGAGGTGAAGCACATCTTCGTTGGATGCTTTTTGCCAGAGCAAACGTGTTCTGAAATGAAGCCCGCGGTAATTGAAATCTTTATCGATGTGGGCACCCAGCACCAGCAACTGGCCGCCAAACTGTGATGGAATTCCCAGGGTATCGTTGTATATAAAATTGTTGATCAACGAATAATTGAAACCGAGATCGAGATTGCGCAACGGCGATTTCAAACTTCCTTTGGCAGTCATCCGCTGTTCCATGTTCAGGTTATTGTTCCACTGGCTGTGGTTCGAGTAATATTCCTGCTGAAAATAAGCCGGCACGCGGTTTTCAATTTTTCCGTCAATGCGCAATGCAGAAAGGGAATCACCAAAAAGACCGAGTGGTTTAGTAATAACTCCCGACAATTCGGTTTGCCCGGATCTTCTGCCCAAAACATAGATTTTGCCTTCAAAATTCCATCTCCAGAAACTTCCTGTTTGCCTGAAAATACCGCCTCCCAGGTGAATATTTGAGTAAGGTTTGCGCTGTCTGTTAACATGACCTTCACGCGGACCCGGAAAAGAATTCACCACATGCTGCTGACCGAGAAAAGCTCGTTTCCCAAAACTTGTTTTTCGGTCGGGATTCTCGTACTGCTTAATCTGCAACACATTCTGAATCATTCTGAATCGGATGGAATCCGTGGTATAATCATTACTGAAGTAAGTATTCCGAAAAAAAGTTGTCGTATCTTCGTCTTCTATAAACTCTTTTAAATGGGTTTGGTATTCAAAAGAATAGAGGAATCCAACAACGGGTTTAAACCGGGTAACAGGAATGACTTTCTCCGGCTCGCCCTCCTGGGCTTCTATAACATATTCTTCACCTGTTTCAATGTATTTTCCGAGGCGGTATTCCCCGTTTGCAAAAAAATAGTTGCTGCCAAATTCTGTCCGCGTATTTTGCAGGTTTACCTCTAATAAATCAGTATCGTCGTCGCTTAAAATTAAATCGTCGCTAATCAGGCCGCCGTTTTCATTATTATGAATGCTGTTGGTTATAAAACCTGCATGAATACTAAGTTTATCTTTATTATAATTAGAATAGAGCGTAACAAAATTGTTTTTTGCTTCCTGGTTGTTGTATTGTCCGCTGGAACGTGCCTGATCGAACCGGAAAGTAAAATTGAGGTAAGGACTTACATTTTGTGAATGAAGCACATTAAAACGGGTTTCGTTTTTACGCGTACGATGTTCACTTTGGCTGAAATCGAGCATTGTATATGGAGTACGGGTATTATAGTACTCAACGTTTTCAGGAGTTAAAAGGTAATTGGCCCGCGTTCTCAGGAAAAAAAAATCGATTTCGGGTTCTCTTTTAAAAAAATTATTATTCAAATAAGGAGTACCGTAGTTTCCGACATAAGTGGCCGTCAGCGCATCTTCATAAACCGGATTATAAATATGGAAATAATCGAGCGTTGTATCCAGCCTTACCGAATCTTTGAAAGCTCCAAATCCGTTTAATTCCCATTTTTTAATCAGCGGTTCAATTTCCTTAACCGGTGATTCTTCAGTATCAGGAATTTCTTCTCCCGGCCTGTCCATCGGAATTTGAGAAAAAGCAATAACAGGGAAAAGCGTCAATACTGTGAATACTATTTTTATGAAATTAATTTTGTGCATAATATTTTGCCAAAGCAGAGACAAAACTATAAAAAGAAGGGAATTGGTGATGCTCTGTTATCAACTTTTCACTAAAATTAACAGGTATAATAACTAAAAAAGCCCATGCTCTTATGAACATGGGCTTTGAATAAATCCGGCAGCGGCCT
>CAYUBV010000314.1:0-3316 GCA_964443035.1 uncultured Tangfeifania sp. | reverse complement strand
ATCTTTTTCCGATATCTCCAATACACTCATAGCAAAACGAATTAATTCAGTCAAACATACGAATAATTTCTCTTTTTGATTTGTGGTACAAAAAATTCAACAACGAAGTGTGGATTTAAATCAACCAATCAGCGATTTCTCCCAAACAACCGTCATGTTGATCCAACGAATCATGTTCCTAAAAAATAGAAGTCACCCGAAAATTAATTCCTGTTACACCTCCAGCGCAATCAGTTGGGCATCCACTCCTTTTACCAGGTTCAGTTTCCGGGTAATTTCTTCGTGTTTACTAAAATCGCCGGTCAGTTCGAGAAAAATCAGTCCGCTGTCGGAACAGTTTTCCAACACACCATCGTGAATTCCCAGGCGGGTTTTAATGTAGCATCCCCAACCCGTTAAAATTTTTTGCACTGTTTCAGCAGTTTCCTGACGGTGGCTCACCAAAATCAATAATACGGTTCGTTTCATAGTTGATGTTTTTTTGTGATTTCTAAATTTACGATAATTCCGGCAAAAACTGAAAAGCAAAGAAAAAAACCTGAAAGCCAGTTTTTTAACAACCAAACACTCCCGGCTTCATCTCACCTGAATCTTAAGTTGCAAATGGCATTTTACGAAACGGAAACTATTCTCACAGGAATGTGTTATTTTCACATGAATTAATTTACATGATGCACTTTGGGATGACTACCGCGAAACGTTTCAATATGGAAAACAGTAACTATAATTTTAAACCACTGCCGGGCTATGAAAACTTTGAAGCGACGACGCAAATTATTATTGCGGAGGTTCTTCGTCGTAAGTTGTCTTTTGAAGTGATTGACGCCGATAATAACCTTATTTCGGTGACGCACAACAACAAGGAATTTATTATTCACGAAGGAACCATTTCAGACGCCAACAGCCTGATTTCTTTCTGGATATCGAACGACAAGTGGATGACACGGCTATTCCTTCAGCGAAAAGGAATCAACCATGCAAAGGGTATTTTGCTGGTGCGCAGTTATCAGCCAAAACATCTGGATGCTGTTCGTTTACCTGCCGTGGTAAAGCCTGTTAATACAGATCACGGAATTGCAGTCAGCACAAATATTCAAAACCGGCAGGAACTCGTTTCGGCAATTGACAACGCCTTTCAGTTTTCTGATAAAGTTATCGTCGAGGAATATTTCCCGGGGCAGGAATACCGTTTTCTGGTAATTGATTTCCAGGTGCGTGCCATTGCCTGCCGCGAACCTGCGAATGTTACAGGTGATGGAACATCGACCATCCGGCAGCTTATCGGCAAAAAAAATGAAGGGCGCGGAAACGATTACAGGCATCCGCTGTTGAAAATAAATATTGATGACGAGGTAAAAAGACATTTAAAAGCAGTGTCGCTGACACCGGAATCCATTTTGAATAAAGATGAAAAAATCTATTTGCGCAAGAATTCGAACCTAAGTACCGGCGGCGACAGCATTGACGTAACAGATGATATCCCGGATTATTACAAAGATGTAGCTATTCAGGCAGCCCGGTCGGCAGGACTGAAAATTGCCGGAATCGATATCATAATCAGGGATTTGAAATTGGCCGCTTCGCCTGAAAATTATATTGTGGTTGAGCTGAATGCACCGGCCATGCTTTCGATGCACGATTATCCGTACATCGGAAAAAACCGTCGTGTTGAAAAATATGTGCTCGACAGTATTCTGAATTCAAAATAACATCTGACAGCAAAAAAACCGAATGACCAACAAAGAAAAAAAGCCGGAGATAACGCATAAATCGCAACTGATTGAATATTTTGAGCAGGGAAGCAAGCCGTCGGAAAAATGGGGCATCGGCACTGAAAATGAGAAATTTCTCTTCCGCCGGAGTGATTTTAAACGGCTAAGTTTTTATAATCAAAATAAAACTCCCGGAATAAGTGAAGTTTTAGCACAAATGCAAAACGATGGCTGGTCTCCCATAACTGAAGGAGAAAAAACCATTGGCCTCCGGAAAAACGGAGCTTCCATTACCCTGGAACCCGGCGGGCAATTTGAACTTTCCGGCGAAAATTTTAAAACAATCCGTCAAACGTTTAATGAAACCCGAAAACATTTTGAAGAGCTGAATGAAATTTGCCTGAAATACGGTTTTTTCAGTTTGCCGCTCGGAGTCGATCCCTTATCACCTCTGGCAGAAGTTCCATGGGTGCCCAAAGAACGCTACCGGTGGATGAAAAACTACATGCCCGGCAAAGGAACACTTGGATTGGAAATGATGACCAACACAGCATCCATCCAGGTTAACCTCGATTACAGCAGCGAATCCAACATGGTAAAAAAAATGCGTGTGTCGCAGGCGCTGCAACCCATTGTTACTGCTATTTTTGCCAACTCCCCGTTTTCAAATGGAAAACCCAACGGCTATTTAAGCTACCGTGCACACATCTGGGACCACACCGACCCCGACCGCTGCGGTTTTTTACCTTTCATTTTTGAGGAAGGCTTTGGATTTGAACGGTGGGTCGACTACCTGCTGGATGTTCCCATGTATTTTATTTACCGCAATGGCAAATATTTCCCGGCAGACGGCCTCACATTCCGGGAATTTTTCCGGGGGAAACATGATTTAAAACCAACCATGGAAGACTGGGAAACGCATGTTTCAACCGTTTTCCCCGATGTTCGGCTCAAACAATTTATTGAAATGCGGGGCGCCGATGCGAACTGCGCTTCTCATATTGCTGCGCTATCAGCTTTTTGGGTAGGATTACTGTACGACTCTCAAAGTCTGGAAGAAGCTTACGAACTTATTTCGCGATGGAACACCGACACACTCCGGGAGTTACGCTCGCGGGTGCCTGTAAAAGCATTGAATGCTGAGAGCGGCGACCTGCATGCAGGAACCATTTCGAAACAAATATACAGAATGGCCCTGGACGGCTTAAACCGGCGTGCCGAAAGCCGCGGCATTGAAAACGAGAGCCGGTTTCTCGAACCAGTCCGGGAAATTACTGACAGTGGTGTCACCCTGGCTGAAAAGCTGCTTCAGCAGTATAATGAGAACAAAGAAAGTTTGCCGGAATTGGTGTACAACTGGCAAAAGGAACAAATGCAAAAGTGTGCCGAACTTTAAGCGACAAAAACGGGTTACCGAATCATGATTTCGAAACTGAAATTTTTATTAAAATACACGCATCAATACCGGTGGTGGTACACTGGGGGAATCATTTTTCTGGTGCTTACCGTCTGGATTTCGGTAACCATTCCCGGTTTTATTCAAAAAGCAATCGACCTGATTGCAGGTGGCCGCGAAGGGAATGAAGCTGATTTTCATAAAAATG
>CAYUBV010000313.1:0-3334 GCA_964443035.1 uncultured Tangfeifania sp. | reverse complement strand
GTTCATTTCATAGGCTGTTTAGTATTAGTTAGTGAGTACATCAATAAGTCAGTTTGAAATCATAGTCATGTCAAATTTATAATAAAATTTCATGAATAAAAAAATATTACAATTAAAGAATTGAACAATTAGCATTTATTTTTATAAATCGGTCATATTAAACTAATTCAAAAATCTGAAATACAACAAAATATAAAACTGATTATAAACTTTTACAATTTATGTATTTTTTACAAAAAGCTCTTCTTATAAGAAATACTGAACACATTTTCAGAAAATGTTGTTTAACCAGACTGAAATAAGCATATTATGTGGCATATCAAGGGTTACTGCGGTAATTCAGACTGCCAGGTTTTATTGCAATTACCGGATGTAAAAGCTGCAGGTAAATAATGTAAAATTGCCGCAGCCAAAGCTCAAAGCTAAATGAAATGCAGCATGAGAATATTCTTCACCCGTGCAATCACCCTATGTATAAAGCTTTCGCAAAGTATATACGACTAAAAATTCAATCAGAAAACGAGCAAAATACCTTTCCAAATGAGTTCAATCAGTTTTCAGATATAAGAACTTCCCGGATAAAAAGCAAGTAAAGCATACATCCCTTTACGTATAAAATTTATATTTTAGACGTAAAAAATTGAGATGGATACAAAGATCACTCTGCATTTTAATAAGGACGTCATTGAAAAAGCAAAGAAATTAGCTTCAGCCAATAATGTCAGTTTATCGCAGTTAACTGAATTTTTGTACCGGCAAATTACAACCCGCAATTACAAAACCCTGGAAGTTTTTCCGGTAACAGACGGGGGAAATCAAATTGCCGATGGAGAGGCCATTTATAAAAAACGAAACCGGAAAGACACCAAAAACGAATTTTTCATCAATACAAAACAATTATAATCTATGCCAATCCAAAATAACCCGCAGTTGCAGCTTGCACGCGACTTTTTAAGCTACACCGGCGATAATATTTTCCTGACCGGAAAAGCCGGAACAGGCAAAACCACTTTTCTGAAAAACCTGAAAAATCATTCGCCCAAACGAATGGTGGTAGTTGCCCCAACAGGCGTGGCAGCTATCAATGCAGGAGGAGTTACGATTCATTCGTTTTTCCAGTTGCCTTTTTCACCGCATGTTCCGGGTGCCCCCATGCAAGGCGAAGGAATACGAAGGTTCAGCAAAAACAAAATCAACATTATCCGCAGCCTCGATTTGCTGGTTATCGATGAAATAAGTATGGTGCGCGCCGACATGCTCGATGCCATAGACGAAGTGTTGCGCCGTTTTAAAAGCCGCAGCAAACCATTTGGCGGAGTGCAGTTGCTGATGATTGGCGATTTACAGCAACTGGCACCGGTTGTAAAAGAAGACGACTGGAAAATTTTGAGAAATTACTACGAAACAGCCTTCTTTTTCAGCAGCCGGGCACTTAAGAATGCCAGTTTCACCGGCATTGAACTGAAACACATTTACCGCCAGAGCGACCAGGATTTTATCGATTTGCTGAATAAAGTCCGCGACAACAATATGGACGAAAACGACATCAGAAAACTGAACCGAAGGTATATTTCCAACTTTAATCCGCCGGAAAAAGAAGGTTACATTACACTCACCACGCACAACTACCAGGCACACCGAATCAATGCCAACCGGTTGAACAATCTGACCGGTAAGAAACATACTTTTGAATGTTCGGTGGAAGACGATTTCCCTGAATCCTCCTACCCTGCCGATGCTGTGCTGGAAATAAAAACCGGCGCCCAGGTAATGTTTCTCAAAAATGATCCATCGGTTGAAAAAAGATACTACAACGGAAAAATCGGGAAAATAAAAGACATTGACGACGATCAGATTGAGGTACTTTGTCCCGGCGAAACAGAACCGATTATTGTGGAACGCACGGTTTGGGAAAATACCAAATACAAACTGAATGAACGAACTACGGAAATTGAGGAAGATGTAGTCGGAAAATTTGTGCAGTTTCCGCTGAAACTGGCGTGGGCCATTACCATTCACAAAAGCCAGGGCCTGACATTTGAAAAAGCCATCATTGATGCAAAGCAGTCGTTTGCACACGGACAGGTTTACGTGGCGCTCAGTCGCTGCAAAAACCTCGAGGGACTGGTTTTGAGCACCCCGCTCGATTCAGCGAGTGTGATTAACGATGAAACCGTGATTGGTTTTACCGAGGATGTGGAACAAAACCAACCGGATGAAAATGACCTTGAATCTTCACGAAAAAACTACGAACTGGAGCTGATAAAAGAGTTATACGATTTCAGTTTTGTTGTTCGCTCTGCCCACTACATTTTAAAAGTTTGGGAAGATAATGCAGAATTCCTGATGGGCAACCTGAATGAAACTTTGCGAAAAATGCTTACACCCGTAAAAGAAGAAATGACCGACGTTGCCGAACGGTTTTATGTTCAGGTTGAAAACCTGCTGAAAGACGCTGTGCCGGCAGAAAAAAATACTGCGCTGCAGGAGCGGATTCAAAAAGCCACCGGTTATTTTTCAACTAAAATGCAGAAAATAATTCTGCAGCCGCTGGACCATGCCGGATTTCAAACCGACAACCAGGCCCTGCGCAAACGAATTACCGATGCGATTGGCCGCCTCGAAATGGATTTGAATGTGAAAAAGGCTTGTCTCGAAGCAGCCTCGAAACAGTTTTCCATTCCCTCGTACCTGGAAGCTCGTGCTGTTGCCGCCATTGAAAAACCAACTTCGAAAACGCGGAGCAAGGTAGCCGCAGTAAATGTCACCCATCCGGAGTTCTATAAAAAACTGGTGGAGTGGCGTGATTTGAAAGCCGAAGAAACCGGGCTGGCCATATCGCGGGTGCTGCGCCAGCGGGTAATGGCTTCCATTGCAAACGAATTGCCGGCAACATCGATGCACCTGCAGGCGGTAAAAGGAATGGGCGGTAAAAAAATGGAACAGTTCGGGCAGGAAATACTGGCACTGATTCTGGAATACCGCAGTAAAAAAAATATGGACATTCCGCTGAATGCCAATGAAGAGGTGGCGCTGGCAGGGCTCGGCACCAAAGAGCAAACCCTGAAACTGTTTCAAAACGGACTTTCGGTTGTTGAAGTGGCTAAAAAACGGAACCTCGCTCCCTCGACCATCGAAGGGCACCTGGCCCATTTTGTGCAAAATGGCGAACTGGAAATTTTCATGGTTATACCGCATGAAAAATATGAAATCATAAAAACCGAGCTCGAACAAAGCCCTGACAGGGAAACAACTTCAGATATCAAAAACAAACTGGGCGATGATTTTTCTTATGGTGAAATCAGAATGGTGATGGCCAATCTGCAAAAATAAA
>CAYUBV010000312.1:0-3356 GCA_964443035.1 uncultured Tangfeifania sp. | reverse complement strand
AGCCCGAAATAGTGGCCGTGATTATAAACCAGCGGCCTGGCCTTGGCAAAACTGAATTTACCGGATTCGTCGAGGTAAGTATCGTCAACCGAAACATTCACCACCTCGGCAATAATCATGTGATGGGAGCCCAGTTCAATAATGTCTTTCACCACACATTCCACATTCACCGGCGATTCGTCGATTATCGGTGCATTCACCACTTTTGCCGGGGCTGGTGTCAGGTTCATTTTCTCCCACTTGTTGTATTTGCTGCCTGAACGAACGCCACACCAGTCGGTGGCTTTGGCCAGTTTTTCGGTGGTCAGGTTGATAACGAACTCGCCGGTTCGTTTGATAATGTCGTAGGAGTGCCGCTCAGGGCGAACAGAGATATAGCACATTGGCGGTTTGCTGTTGATGGTGCCCGTCCAGGCAATGGTAATAATGTTGTATTCTTCAGGCAGATGCCCGCAACTCACCATTACCGCCGGAATCGGGTAAATCATGGTGCCGGGTTTCCAGTGTTGTTTTGACATAATTCGATTTTAATCTTCCGGATCTTTCCAGTCGTTGTTTTCGCGGATTAACTGCTCGAGCTCCTCAACTGCTTCTTCGTAAGGAATGTGGCGTTTTACAGGTTGCAGCCCTTTGTAAAGCGTCACCTTGTTTACACCGGCGCCTACAAAACCGTAATCCACATCGCCCATTTCGCCGGGACCGTTCACCACGCATCCCATAATCCCGATTTTCAGATGATTGAGGTGCTTGAAGTGTTCTTTCACTTTCAGCGTGGTTTCGTGCAGATCGAAAAGCGTGCGCCCGCATCCGGGACACGAAATAAACTCAGTTTTGGTTGTCCGCATCCGGCTGGCCTGCAAAAGAGCGAAACTCAAATTTTTCAACTCGGTAAACGTAATGCTGTCATTCGAAATGCAGATTCCGTCGCCGTATCCGTCAATGAGCAACCCGCCCAAATCGCAGGATGCTTTTATCTGTAAATCTTCAAGATTGGATTTTTCATACCTTCTGTAAAGAATGACCGGTACTTTCCAGATATGCGTTTCCAGACACATAAAAAAAGCACGAAGCTCCGCCATCGGGTTCTTATTGAAGCTCTCCAGAATCAGCACGGTTTTGCGCGTCTGTTTCAGCTTCATCATAATTTCGGGGTTCATCTCCATAAAACGGTCGAACTCCATTTTATTGGTGCGGATAAATTTCATCCGTCCCCAGCGCGTACTTTCAAACAGGTATTCCTCGAGCGAAATAATCGGATAACTTTCTCCTGTGATATCCAAAATTTTATTCCCTGATAAAAAATAATCGGGCACCAGTTTTCCGCGCACCGGAATCATTTCATTGAGACTTCTTTCTCCCAAATCAGCAACAACAACCGGCAGTTCTTCTCCTCCCATATTTAGCACAGGCCGCGTAGAACGCCGTTCGTATTCAAACGGATTGGTTTGTGCAAAAAGTGTAGCTGAAATCGGTTCGTGATCGCGAAAAGATTTAAAATGATCAACCAATTTCTGCGCTACCGGAATCTCTTTTACCGGGTCTTCGGTTAGTGAAACACGCACGGTGTCTCCGATTCCGTCGGCCAGCAGTGCACCGATTCCCACCGCCGATTTAATGCGGCCGTCTTCTCCTTCGCCGGCTTCGGTAACCCCAAGATGAAACGGATATTTCATGTCCTCGAGCCGCATTTTGTAGTTCAGCAAACGCACGGTGTAAACCATCATCCGTGTGTTGCTCGATTTGATGGAAACCACCACATCGTTAAAATTGGCTTTCCGGCAAATGCGCAGGTATTCCAATACCGACTCAGCCATTCCAGAAGGTGTGTCTCCGAAGCGGCTCATCACCCGATCGGACAGTGAGCCGTGGTTCGCTCCAATCCGCAAAGCCGTGTTTGTTTTTTTCAGATGTTCCAGAAACGGAATAAACTTTTCTTCAATTTTCTGAAGTTCAATTTTATATTCCTCGTCGCTGTATATTTTACGGCTGAACTGTGCGCGTTTATCGTAAAAATTTCCGGGGTTGATGCGGACTTTCGCAACGTATTTGGCAGCCACTTCAGCAAGTTTCGGGTTGAAATGAATATCGGCAATCAACGGGGTTGTAAATCCCCGCTCTTTCATTCCTTCAACAATATTTTTCAGATTCTCAGCATCGTTCATTCCTTTCACCGTTACGCGGATATAATCTGCCCCGGCAAGAATCATACGTTTCATCTGATCCAGGGTAGCCTCCGTATCTTTTGAGCTGGTATCGGTCATGGTTTGAATACGAATGGGATTGGTTCCTCCCACGCCAACCCCGCCGATATTGACTTCCCAGGTTTCCTGCCGTTTGTATTGGGTTAAATCCTGAACATAGTTGAAATGACGATCCTTCATGTAGCAATCTGTTTAGCTGAACTGCAAATTTACGTTAATGGTTCCAATTTAAAAAGATTCAATTATTTTTGTTACCATATAAAATCCTATGGCAATAGTAATCAACAACATTACAAAAAAATTTGGAAAACAGAAAGCGCTCGACAGTGTGAATTTTTCTGTTGAAAAGGGAGAATTGCTCGGTTTTTTGGGGCCAAACGGAGCCGGGAAATCGACGTTAATGAAAATTATCACCGGATTTTTACCGGCAGATTCGGGCGAAGTTCGGATTGACAATCAAAAAATTACAATAGATAATACTGAAATCCGGAAAAATATCGGGTACCTGCCCGAAAACAATCCGCTTTATACCGATCTTTTTGTAAAAGAATACCTCGAACTGACCGCAGGTTTTTACAAACTGAAAAATAAAAAACAACGGGTAGCAGAAATGGTTGGGTTAACCGGACTCGGTGATGAACAGCATAAAAAAATCGGTGCACTTTCAAAAGGTTACCGGCAACGTGTGGGGCTGGCACAGGCATTGATCCACGATCCGGGAATATTAATTCTGGATGAAGCCACCACCGGGCTCGACCCTAATCAATTAGAAGAAATCCGTAACCTGATTCGCACCATCAGCCGGGAAAAAACAGTAATAATTTCGTCGCACATCATGCAGGAAGTGGAGGCAGTTTGCAACCGGGTGCTGATTATCAACAAAGGAAAAATTGTAGCCGATGGCAGCATTTCTGAAATAAAATCGGGAAAACTGCAGAAAAGCCAGCAGGTGGTTGCCGGTTTTGCAGAACCGGTTTCGCCCGCTCAACTGCTTGCTGTGAAAGAGATTAAAAGCGCTGTTCAGGATGGCAATAACTGGCTGATTAAATCGGATGGCAGCGCCGATATACGTCCGCTCATTTTCCGGTTTGCCGTTGAAAATAACCTCACCCTTCTGACGTTGCAGGAAAAACAGCAGAACCTCGAAAGTGTCTT
>CAYUBV010000311.1:0-3361 GCA_964443035.1 uncultured Tangfeifania sp. | reverse complement strand
GAAAACATAATGGTGTAACTGAAATTTACGCCACTCTGGATTGAAGTGTTACTCACAATTTTTTTCAAAGAGTAGCCACCATTACCGTTCCACTCAGCTTCATTTGGATTGTTGGTTTGAGCATTAACATCAGCAATTCCAAATAAAATCAGAAGTAAAGTAAAAAAACCACTAAAAAGTAGTTTTAATTTGTTTGCAGCGTGAACCGAAAAACCGGAATTATATAATTCCTTTTCGATTTTTTTAGTGACTCTCTTACCATTTGATTTTGATTTAAATAACGGAAAGCAGTAAAATTTTTTCATGAAAATGAGTTTTGTTAAGTTTATATTTTGTCCATTTCTGTGAGCCAAATATACAAACAATAAAAAACTAAAAGGTATTTTTATATTTAGAATTTTAAATAAAAACTCACGTAGAGTTTATTTACTGAAAGGTTTTTCTTAAAATTGCATTCAAAATCTAAATCAATGTATCAATGAAAACAAAATTCACTATTTTACTGGCAGTCATCATTTCCACCACATTAAGCTGTTCAGCCCAGGAAAATTCAGCGTATAAAGAACCACTTAATATCCTGGTATTTTCAAAAACAAACGGATTTCGCCATGCTTCCATTTCATCCGGTTTGAAAATGCTTTCTGATTTAAGTGAGAAACAAAACTGGGTAATCACTGCCACCGAAGATTCCAGTCTTTTTGAAAACGAATTTCTGGATAACTTTGATTTGGCTGTTTTTCTGAATCCTACCGGAGATGCAATTGACGAGTCAGGACAAGAAGCATTTGAGAGATTCATGAAATCAGGCAAAGGTTTTATAGGCATTCATGCTGCCGCCGATTTTGAATATGAATGGCCTTTCTACGGCAATTTGGTTGGCGGCTATTTTAAAACACATCCGCCGGCACAGGAAGGCACAGTTATTTTTGAAGACTATGATCACCCGGCAATGGAGCCGTTCAAAGGAATGGAATCGTACACAACTTTTGATGAATGGTACACATTCAAAGAAAACCCACGTCCGAATGTGAACGTGCTGGCCTCGCTCGATGAGAGCAGCGTAAAAAAAGCAAAAAACGATGACTGGAAAATGGGAGATCATCCGCTCATCTGGTGGGAGGAAAATGATGGAATGCGCTCGTTCTACACCGTTTTCGGACACACCCACGAAGCTTTCCAGGATGAATTAATCATTGAACACATTAAAAATGCCATAAACTGGGCAGGAAAAAGAACAGATTAGGTTTATAATTAAAGCATTGCATAAAGGGCATCTGAATAATGCAGGTGCCTTTTTTTGATCTTCAAAAACAAAATCAGTTTTTACCGGTTATTGATCAAAATTCCGGAAAATGAAAAAAAAGAAAAACTGGCAAATTAAACTTGGAATTTTCCTGATGGTGTTTTCAGGAGTATTTTTCGCAGCAACATTTATTATTCCGATGCTTGATTTGCCCACAAAAACAAAAATAATTGCATCCACCACAAGTCTGGTTCTTATGGAAATCGTGTTTTGGTCGGGTGGTTTATTGGTTGGAAAAGAACTTTTTACACGCTACAAAAAACAGATGAATCCTAAAAACTGGTTCAAAAAGAAAGCTGTAAAAACAGAAAAATCATCTTTCGAGGGTTAAACTGGTTTTCATTTTCAAAATTTTTCCTTTTTTTGAAATAATAAAAGAATAAAATATCTTTACCTTCAAAATATTAAAACAAAATGCAAATAAAACCATTATACCTGATTGTAATTTTATTTGTTTCTGCCAGTTGCAGCAACAGCCAAAAACAGAAACCGAATGCTGAAAGTGATAAAAATAAAACTGAAGTTGCATGTGTATGTGCTGTTCCTGAAAGATTTAATTTAACTGCTGATGCGGAACAACCGGCTGCAATCTCAAACACAGATTCACTAAATAAAAATATTGAATTTGAAAATATGGTTTTCATTTCCGGCGGTACTTTTAATATGGGCGCACGAGATGCCAGTTTTGCCCGGGAAGATGAATACCCGGTTCATCCGGTTAAGGTAAACAGTTTTTTTATGGATCGGCATCCGGTTACAAATGCGCAGTTCAGGGAATTTGTGGAAGCAACCGGCCATGTTACCACCGCTGAAAAAAATATTGACTGGGAAGAGTTCAAAAAGCAGTTGCCACCTGGCACTTCAAAACCAGCAGACAGCCTGCTCGAAGCATCTTCACTGGTTTTTACCCCCACCAGTCACCGCGTAAATTTGAATGATGTATCGAACTGGTGGCGATGGGTACGAAAAGCAAACTGGAGACACCCGGAAGGTCCGGGCAGCAATATCAACGGAAAAGACAATTACCCGGTTGTTCATGTAAGCTGGGAAGATGCAGTGGCTTATGCAGAGTGGGCCGGCAAACGTTTACCCACCGAAGCCGAATGGGAATATGCAGCAAGGGGCGGAAACGACGATCACATTTATTCCTGGGGTTTTGAACGTGTAAACCAGGGCGCGCCAAAGGCGAATAGCTGGGACGGAGAATTTCCTTATTACAACTCGCAGCAAGATGGGTTTGAATTTTTGGCTCCCGTCTCGCACTATGCGCCAAATGATTTTGGATTGTACGACATGGCCGGAAATGTATGGGAATGGTGTGCCGATTTGTACCATCATGACTATTATCAAACATTCGACAAAGAGAAAGTTGCTGATAATCCGCAGGGGCCGTCAACCAGTTACGACCCGATGGAACCAAATGTAAGGAAAAGAGTTATGAGGGGTGGCTCATTTTTGTGTAATGATTCTTATTGCTCGGGCTACCGGGCAGCAGCACGAATGAAAAGCACCGAAGATACCGGCATGTCGCACATCGGATTCAGATGCGTGGTTTCTGCTAAATAAAAACGCCTCCGGTTTTCGGAAGCGTTGATTTTAAAACAAAATCATTCTTTAAAAAATCTTATACCCTACTGAAACCATAAAAGTTTTATTGTTTCCATCGAGATTCGATTCAGGATCCCCGTAGATATTACTTGCTGAATTTTCCATTCGCAAATCAAGGGTAAAACCCAGCAAATCGGCACCGATGCCATACTGAAACGCTACATAACTATCATTGTAAAACCGGGGCTCAAAAAAATCCTGCGGCTCGATTTCTTTATTTGTAAAGAACCCGAAAACCGGTCCTCCCATAATGCGCACATTGGCTCTGTCGCCGTCAATTACTTTTATTCCCAAAAGCATCGGAACGTCAATCACGCTGAAATCGAACCGGGTAGCCACATCAACAGCAGAACCACCGAGCTCACCGCCCTTTGCACTGAAATACGCTTCGGGCTGCACAAATATTCTGTTAAAACCGAGACGGCCAAAAGCACCGATGTGGTATTTAAC
>CAYUBV010000310.1:0-3378 GCA_964443035.1 uncultured Tangfeifania sp. | reverse complement strand
TTTCTGAAAAGAAAAAATTTATGGTTCCGGGCCCGGAAGTTTCGGTTTCGTTTTACCGGAGCAGGTATTAGAAAACCTTCATTACTTAGCATTTTTTTGTCATTTCGAGTGTTCACCTAATTTTTTATTAGGCATAATGAGGTGATGACAAAATCGGCACCTGTCATTTCGACCCGCCAGCCGGCGGGAGGAGAAATCTGTTTCAAATTCAGAGATTTCTCTCCCGGAATACCGGGATTCGAAATGACACCAAAATATGATTCTTTTACGGCTTTCATTATGAGTTATTTATAAAAATCTGTCATTGGCAATCTGAGGCACGAAGATGAGAAATCTCTAAATCATAGCAGATTTCTCCTCCTGCGTCGTCGAAATGACATTCAGAATTTAATTTGTCGCAATTACTGTTTCCGCAAACCTTTTCAAATCATCGAGGTTATTTTCCACGATGCTAACAACTATATCCAGATTAATTGAACCGTAGTCGTGGACAGCCAAATTACGAAACCCAGCCATTGCCTGCATCTTGCTGCTTAGTTCCGGCGAGATAATTCTGTTTTTTTCCAGTTTAATAAAAGTATCCCTGTTACTTTGCGGGAGACCTAAGTTTTTAAGTTTCACAATTCGGTTCCCCATGTCAATGGCGGTCTGGCAAGCCCGTTCGATATTTAGAATGACGGAATCCTGCCGGGTAAAATTTTCCCTGAAATCATCCTGGTAATCTTCCCCGATTCTTTTGATACACCGGTTAATCGTCGTTTGTTTATTTATCAGAATTTCGTCCATATTTTTTTTCAATATCATTCAGAATATCCTTTCTTGTTTCATTCAAATCGGCATACATCGAATACGTCGTCACTTCAAAATTGTCACATTCATATTCATTTTCCGTGTAAATACGCGTTCCGTTTTCAACAACTTCGGCCCGCAAAACAACCGATGCATCTTTCAAATCAACCAGGTCGATGTCGGTATCTAACAGCGAAGCCAGCTCTTCCTGGATTTTCCACTTTTCAACCGCCGAAATTTTTTCCCACGTCAAAAAAGCAATGTCGATGTCGCTGTCGGGTGTCAGCCTGTTATCTGCAAAACTTCCGAAAATATAAATCCCCAGCAGTCCGGGAATTTTCTTTTTCAGAAATTCAGTAATCTTCTTTTCTGTTTGCTTTTTATTCACTGTGAGCATTTTCAGCAAAAATAGCAAGAAATAGTGATTTTAACCGATTGCGATTAAGTGTTTCTGCCTTTTTGTCACCGGATTTGACAGCCAAAAACCCGATTCCGGGACAAACTGTGTCAGATTTTCGTTAAATCACCCAACTTTTCAAGTGGCACAATGATTGATATTTTCCCAATGAAAATTTATACGAAATAATAAACTAAAAAATATACAAATGGGAAAAATTATTGGAATAGACTTAGGGACTACCAACTCATGTGTATCAGTGATGGAAGCTAATGAGCCTGTTGTTATACCCAACAGCGAAGGAAAACGCACAACTCCTTCGATTGTGGCATTTATTGAAAACGGGGAACGCAAAATCGGTGACCCGGCAAAACGTCAGGCCATTACCAACCCCGAAAAAACAGTTTTCTCCATTAAACGTTTTATGGGAGAAACTTTCGACAGGGTTTCAAAAGAAGTGAATCGCGTACCATACAAAGTTGTAAAAGGAGATAACAATACACCGCGCATACAGATTGATGATCGCAACTACTCGCCGCAGGAAATCTCGGCCATGGTGCTTCAGAAAATGAAGAAAACCGCCGAAGATTACCTCGGACAGGAAGTAAGCGATGCGGTGATTACCGTACCTGCCTATTTTAGCGACTCGCAGCGCCAGGCAACAAAAGAAGCCGGCGAAATTGCAGGGCTTACCGTAAAACGCATCATCAACGAACCCACTGCCGCATCGCTGGCATATGGATTGGACAAGCAGGACAAAGACATGAAAATTGCCGTGTTCGACCTTGGTGGAGGTACTTTCGATATCTCTCTTCTTGAATTGGGAGAGGGCGTTTTTGAAGTAAAATCGACCGACGGCGATACACACCTTGGTGGCGACGATTTCGACCAGGTAATTATCGACTGGCTGGCAGAAGAGTTTAAAAAAGATGAAGGTGTTGACCTGAAACGCGACCCGATGGCATTGCAGCGTTTGAAAGAAGCTGCTGAAAAAGCCAAAATCGAATTGTCGAGCTCAACATCTACTGAAATTAACCTGCCCTACATAATGCCGGTTGACGGTGTGCCAAAGCACCTTGTAAAAACATTGTCACGTTCGAAATTCGAACAACTTTCTGACTCGCTGGTGAATGCAACCATCGAGCCATGCCGCAAAGCGCTGAAAAGTGCAGGAATGTCGGCCAGCGACATTGATGAAGTGATTCTCGTAGGTGGCTCAACCCGTATCCCGGCAGTTCAGGAAAAAGTAAAAAAATTCTTCGGTAAAAACCCGTCGAAAGGTGTAAACCCGGATGAAGTGGTTGCAATTGGTGCAGCTATTCAGGGTGGTGTATTAACCGGCGAAGTAAAAGATGTACTGCTGCTGGATGTTACTCCGCTGTCATTGGGTATTGAAACCATGGGTGGCGTAATGACCAAGCTGATTGAAGCGAATACAACGATTCCGACCAAAAAATCGGAAACATTTACCACGGCTGCCGACAATCAGCCTTCAGTAGAAATTCATGTACTGCAGGGTGAACGTCCGGTTGCATCGGGGAACAAAACAATTGGCCGTTTCCACCTCGATGGAATTCCGCCAGCCCCGCGTGGTGTGCCGCAAATCGAAGTTACGTTCGATATTGACGCCAACGGTATTCTGAATGTTCACGCAAAAGATAAAGCTACCGGCAAATCGCAGTCAATCCGCATCGAAGCCTCTTCAGGTTTGTCCGACGAAGAAATTAAACGGATGAAAGAAGAAGCCGAAGCAAATGCCGAAGCCGATAAGCAGGCCAAAGAAAAAGTCGATAAGCTGAACCAGGCCGACAGCTTGATTTTCCAGACCGAAAAACAACTGAAGGACTATGGCGACAAAATTCCGGCTGACAAGAAAAAGCCGATTGAAGATGCACTCGCCAAGCTGAAAGAAGCGCATAAAAACCAGGATTTGGCAGCCATCGACTCATCGATGGAAGAACTCAATAAAGTGTTCTCTGCTGCATCTCAGGAAATGTACAATGCGCAGCAAGCCGAGGGTGGCCAGCAAGCAGGTCCGCAGGGCGGACAGGCAGGACCACAGGGTGGTCAGCAGCAAGGCGGCCAGCAAGGTGGCAGCAACGATAAAGACGACGGCGAAGTAACCGACGTTGATTTCGAAGAAGTGAAGTAAATAGCGATTATTAACGATAATCAATAATTAGCAAAACGCA
>CAYUBV010000309.1:0-3405 GCA_964443035.1 uncultured Tangfeifania sp. | reverse complement strand
AAGGAAGTATCGGAAGATGAACGGTACTTCAATTATTACCTTTCAACAAAACCTTTTTCAGAATGGTAACATGCGTATTAAATCTAACCCTTATGAATTAAAATTTTCTTCCAAAAATAACATAAATACTATTTTTGCGTTTTGAATTTCAAAAGCTGTTAAAACTTTTAAACTATGTTTTCAGGAAAAAGTAAAATCATTCCTTTACTCATATTGTTATTTTTCATTTTTAACCCGGCGCAGGCACAAAATACTCTTAGTGAGGAAGAGAAAGAAAAATCGCTGGAAATGGGAATCGATCTGCTGAAAAGATATTTTCAGGAAGGTGATGCCTGGCGTCCAAACCGCGATGAAACCGGGGAGAAGGTTCGCGGATTGGTGCAATTTATTGAAAAGGAACCCATCGATACCATTATTGTTTACCTGAACAAAACGTTGCAGGATACCGCTTTCAGGTATGTTTACCGTTTGCCCGAAGAGGTTCCCGACAGTCTTGAGGTTCCGGGATATTATTCTTCGCAGCAGTTGCAGGCTGATATTTCGGAATTGTGGAATACCCTGGAAAAGGAATACATGCAGGGAGAAATTTCTGTTCCACTAAATCTTGTCGATGAAATTGAAGAACAAGCACCTTTAATTCAGGCCGGGGAAGGCAAAAAATTGTTTGCCGACAATATTTACGAAATGCCCGACAGCCTGGAGATTCCGGATGTTATTCCGGATTCGCTCATTCAGTCACCTGATGATTTTCAGCGGTACCTGGAATTAGACAGCATACGCAGCCGGTACATCGAGCAGAAACGAAAAGAATACAACGATTCAATTTTAATGGCCTACCGTGATTCAGTGGTTACTGAATACCGGCGTGAACGGCTTGAAGAAACATTTCAACAGGAAAAGCAACGGCTAATTGATTCGGTCAGGCTGAACAATTATACCGTTTTGCGGAATTACAACGAAAACGTGGTTGAAGCGGTAAACGACTCCATTGCAATGGTGCTGGACGACCTGGTAGAATATGCCGATTTTATTGACACGACAAGAGTACACATGACCAACCTGGTGGGCGACAAATCTTCTATTCTTCTTCAAAACAGCAACCAGTATTTTTCAAGAATATGGTTAAAAAATCAGCAAAACGATTCCCTGCGGGTGTTGGTGAAAAACCTCGATAAAGAAACAATTCAGCTACTGATTGACGACGGTGTGACTTTTAGCCGGTTCAGGCCCAGGCAAGCCAAAGAGTTTGACTTTAGTTCGCTGAGAGAGGATTTTTCAGGGCTGACAGGTGTTAGCGAAAAATACCAGGTGCTTACCCCCTGGCGAATTGGTGGCGATGGCTCCATTGGATTTACGCAATCTTACCTCAACAACTGGAAAAAAGGGGGGCAGAGTGCACTTTCGATGCTGTTGGTTTTAAAAGGATTTGCCAATTATTCAAGTAACGAAGGGATAATAAAATGGGAAAACTCGGGTGAAATCCGCAACGGCTGGATCCGTCCGGGAGGAAAAGAAACTGAAACTCAGAAAAATGACGATAAGCTGGAATTTACTTCGCGTTTTGGTGTGAGCGCTTTTAAAAAGTGGTATTACAGTGCAGAATTCAATTTTGAAACACAGTTTTTTAACGGTTACAAGTATCCTACAAAAGATAACCCTGATCCCATTTCGGCTTTTATGTCGCCATCAAAAACATTTTTCAAGCTGGGGCTCGACTACAAACCCAATAATAATTTTTCACTGTTGCTGTCGCCACTCACGGCAAAAAATATTTTTGTAAAAGATACTGTGAAAATTGATCCGACTAAATTTAGTGTTCCTGCCGGCAAACGAGGATTCTGGGAGCCGGGGCTGAATGCCGATATCACATATAAAAAAGATATTACCTCCGAAATCCTCTATGAAACCAAGTATAAAATGTTTATCAATTACCAGGAACCCTTTAGTAAATTTGATATTAACTGGGAAAATTTAATGGTAATGAAACTGAACGATCACATCAATATGCGTATGATGATTCATATGATTTACGATAGTGATGTACTTTTCCCGAATGTAAATGATGCGGGCGAAAAAATTGGGGACGCCCGGCCCCGTGTTCAGTTAAAACAGTTTTTCACCGTAGGGTTTTCATATAAAATTAACCGCAGGGTAACCCGCACGCGCAGGAAATAAATTTGTTATTCCCGGCTTTCAACAGAATATTTAACACCTCGCTCTTCCAGGTATTTCAGAATATATGCCAGGTTGCCTTCGCCGGCACCGATAAATTCCGGCGGGTTTACTCCCTTTTTTGTGAATCCGCCATCGAGTAAAAGACTGGCAACAGCCGTGCAGGTGTAACCTGTTGTGCGCGCCATCGAGATCGTTTCGGTTGCTTTGTCGTACCGGTCTGTCAGGTTGTATGTATATTTTTCAGGCACGCCGTTTTCCGATCCTTCAATTACAATGCGCATAATGGTAAAATCCTCCTCTCCTTTTTTGAGTTTCCATTTCGGGAACAGCAGTTTCGAAGTCACATCGATGGGACGGATTTTGGTGCCGTTCACCTCGATTTCGTTGTACGAGAAAAACCCGGATTCGCGCAAAACCCGCAGGTATTCTATACATCCCGGGTAACGCAGCGTTTTTTCAATCATGTTCGGGATGTTTTTCATGGTTTGCATCAGTGAGCGCAGGCCATCCGAATTCCATGATTCCAGCGTCCCTGTTTCATCGAAATGGATCAGTTCCGGGTCGGAAAGGGCTTCCCTGGTCACCATCTCGTAATTCTGAATAAACCGGGCCGGCCGGATGTACTCTTCAATCACATCGATGGGCGAAAAAACGGCTTTGTATTCATACGGCCACTCACGAATGACAGGCAGCCCACCCACCAGGCACTCATAAGATTTTACCTGCATCTTTTTATTGTGATGGCCCAAAATAATATTTCCCATTCCCGGCGCCACGCCGCAGTCGGCCACAGCAACTACCCGGTTCTTTTTTGCCAGATTATCGAGTTGCAAAAAATCCTCGGGCATAAACGAAATGTCCACGATGTTTTTACCGGCTTCAATTACCGCTTTCAACGTTTGATAGCCCATAAAACCGGGCACTGCTCCAATAACAAGGTCGAAATCAGTAACAAGGTTTCTTACAGCTTCCGGCTGTTTTAAATCAGCCTGAACAGTTTTTATTTGCGGATGATTTTTGAATTTTTTGAGTGCATTCAGGTCGATATCTGCACTTGTTACATCGTGGTCATGCGAAAGGTCGATGGCAATTGCACTGCCTACCAGTCCGGCTCCGAGAACCATTATTTTTCCAGCCATGTTTAGATTTTTTTGTTCAATCAAAATTAACTAAAAAGTGAAATAATACACTAATCTCCCGATTGATTAATTGTTTAACGAACCAAATTCA
>CAYUBV010000308.1:0-3416 GCA_964443035.1 uncultured Tangfeifania sp. | reverse complement strand
TCCCGGTTTTTCCCACCAAAGAATTCAAAAAACCGGTGAGCGACGACTTTCTGCCACGCTGGCGCGAAATGGTAAAAAAAACACCGTATTTCACGTTAAGCCAGTGGTTGGGATTCATAGAAAATGAAAATGCGCAGGGATTGATTTACGAGCGGGAGAGCGATTCGATTATGCGCAAGTTGAACCTGAAATCGTTTGAGGCGGAGTTCAAAGTGATGATTATCTGGCTGCCTGAAAAAATGCACGCGGCCTGCTCCAACAAGCTGCTCAAGCTGATTGAGGAACCACCTAACAAAACGCTTTTCCTGATGGTAACCGAGAACGAAGAATCGATAATTACCACCATTCGTTCGCGGGCACAGTTGCTTAAAGTTCCGTTTATCGACAATGAATCGATGAAAAACGCCCTTGAAAAAACAGAGGGAATCAACAAAGAACAAATTCCCGATGCCGTGCATCTTGCAAGCGGAAATTACATCAAGGCGCTGGAATATCTTAGCCCGAATGAAGACACGCAGTTCTATTTTACCAAGTTTCAGGAAATGATGCGCTTTGCCTACAAACGCGAGGTAAAAGAGCTGGTTGACTGGGCCGAGGAAATGGGCCGTATTGGCCGCGACCGCCAAAAATCGTTTTTCAATTTTGCGCTGCGCATGGTACGCGAATATTTTGTGATGAACATGAAAAAACCCGGCCTCGTTTACCTGAATGAAGAAGAAAAAAACTGGGGAAAAAATTTCGCACCGTTTATAAACGAACGTAACATCGTTCCGTTTGCCAAAGAGTTTGAACTGGGAATAAAACACATTTCCATGAACGGAAATGCCCGCATCATCTTTCTCGACACAGCATTGAGAATGGTAAGGCTCATAAAAAGATAAACAGGAATCTTTCCAAATAGCTTTTTGTTTCGTTCATTCACCGGTTAAAAATCAGCGATTTCCTGATCAAATTGGTATTAATCATTATTTTTGTGAGATGTAGTGCATACTGTTCATGCTGAATTTTGAACATTTGAGCATTATACTGAATTGATTTTTATGAAGAATGGGGAATTAATTGACAGAGGTGTTTGCAGCAAGCCATATTCCGGATGTGCCAAAATGCATGCCACCGACTGGATGAAAGACGTAATAAGCACCGCTGGCACCGATGGGATAGTTGAAGTGCGGTTTAAAAATACCCGGAAAGATTTTTACCGGAATGTAAACGATCTGAAGCTGGAAGCCGGCGATATTGTTGCAGTTGAAGCCAACCCGGGCCACGATATCGGTATTGTTTCACTAACCGGCGAACTGGTGCCCGGGCAAATGAAAAAGCACAAGGTTATCACTGTAAACGGCGAACTCCGGAAGATTTACCGCAAAGCCAAGCCGCAGGACATCGATAAATGGAAAGAAGCCATTTCGATGGAATATGAAACCATGATTGAATCGCGGAAAATTGCCGCCGATTTGAAACTGGACATGAAAATCGGTGACGTGGAATACCAGGGCGACCGCACAAAAGCCATTTTTTACTACATTGCCGACGGACGTGTCGATTTCAGACAGTTGATTCGAGTGCTGGCCGACACCTTTCGCATCCGCATTGAAATGAAACAAATTGGCGCGCGGCAGGAGGCTGGCAGGATTGGCGGAGTAGGTCCGTGTGGCCGTGAACTGTGTTGCTGCACCTGGATTTACAATTTCGTTTCAGTGACTACAAATGCAGCCCGCTACCAGGATATTTCGCTCAATCCGCAAAAACTGGCCGGCCAGTGCGGAAAGCTCAAATGCTGCCTGAATTACGAAGTGGATTCCTACATCGATGCACAAAAAGATTTTCCGCCCAATAACATTCCGCTTGAAACAAAGTTTTCTACGTATCAGTTTTTTAAAGCCGATATTTTCAAGCGTATTTATTACTACTCGCAGAGAGGCGAAGGCCCGTCGACACAGATTGCCCTTTCCGTCGATCAGGTGAAAAAAATACAAAAAATGAACCGCCGCGGACAAAAACCTGAAAAGCTGATTTCAGAAAACGTGGAAATTCCGAAACAAGCCGACGATATTTTTCACAATACTGTGGGACAGGACGATCTCGACCGGTTCAGCCAGCCAAAGAAAAAAGTACGGAAAAATAAAAGACGCAGTTTTAACAAGAAACAGCACCGAAAACCCAATAAGAGATGAAACGAAAATTGCCCCTGTTTTTTGTCGTAATTTTTGCCGGAGTGGTAATCACATCCTGCGACAAAACCGTGGTCTTCGATGAATACAAAGCCATTCCCGAAACCGGCTGGCACAAAGATTCGCTGGTGGTTTTCAACATTCCGGTTGAAGATACGCTGCAGAACCATAATTTGCTGATCAACATCCGGAATGAAACATCATACAACTACAGCAACATTTGGCTTTTCATTGAAATTCTGCAACCCGATGGCGAGATGTTGAAAGATACATTCGAAATCGCACTGGCCAATCCTTCCGGCGAATGGTTAGGAGAAGGAATTGGCGGACTGAAAAACAGGGAAGCCATTTTCAGGCGAAATGTAAAGTTGCCTTTTTCAGGAGAATACACGGTAAAAATACAGCACGGCATGCGCCAGGATGTATTGAAAGGAATTCATGATGTGGGATTCAGAATTGAAAAAACAAACTAAACCCCGGACAAACGAATTCGGTAACAAAACAGATTGACAAGTCGTGAGCAAAAGTAAGCTGGCAAAGTTTGAAGAGATGAAAGGCTTTGAACACGTTATTCAGGCACCTTTCAATAAAATAAAACACAACGATTTCCACTTAAAAGGAAAGTGGGCCAAAGATTTTTTTCAGAATGAAAATCCGGTCATTCTGGAACTTGGCTGCGGAAAAGGAGAATACACTGTAGAACTCGCTAAAAAATTTCCTAACACCAATTTCATAGGTATCGATATTAAAGGCGCCCGGCTTTGGAAAGGTGCAAAAACAGTCCTCGGGAAAAAACTGAAAAATGTGGCATTTCTGCGCACAAATATTGAAATTACCGGGCAGTTTTTCGGACCCGAAGAAATTGAAGAAATCTGGCTCACATTTCCCGATCCGCAAATGAAAAAAACAAGGAAGCGACTGACCTCCACCAGCTTTCTGAACACCTACCGGAATTTCCTGAAAAAAGAGGGAATCATTCATCTGAAAACCGACAGCAATTTTCAGTACTCCTATACCAGTGCGCTGGTGCATAAAAACAATTTTGAAATCCTGGCTGAAACCGATAATCTGTACGAATCCGAAATTTTAAACGAAACGTTGCAGATTAAAACCTTTTACGAAAAACAATGGCTCAGCCGCGGGATCACTATAAAATACCTGGCTTTCAAACTAAATGACAAAATTTTTGAAGAGCCGGAAATTGAAATTGAAAAAGATGAATACCGCAGTTTTGGGAGAAGTGCG
>CAYUBV010000307.1:0-3424 GCA_964443035.1 uncultured Tangfeifania sp. | reverse complement strand
GCCTGGACGGTTTTGCGAACCATAAAATACAAAGAAAAAGCATTAGACGGCACCAAAAAATTTCTCGATGCCATTCCAAGCCTGATGATGCTGGTTATTGTAATCGGAGGTATTGTAGCCGGTTATTTTACCGCAACTGAAGCATCGGCAGTTGCGGTGCTTTACTCGCTGATTCTTGCCGTAATTTACAGACAGGTTTCGTTTAGAAATTTACCCGAGATTATTTTGCGGTCGGTTAAAACTACCGGTATTGTTATGTTGCTTGTGGCTTCATCAATGGGATTGTCGTGGATAATGGCCTACGAAAACATTCCGCAAAATGTAAGTGAAGGATTGCTTGCCCTTACCACCAACCCGTTTATGATTTTGCTGATTATTAATATGCTCCTGCTGTTTGTGGGTATTTTTATGGATATGACTCCTGCGGTGCTGATTTTCACACCAATATTTTTACCCATTGTAACAGCTATCGGAGTCGACCCGATTCATTTCGGAATAATAATGGTACTGAACCTGAGCGTTGGACTTTGTACCCCGCCGGTTGGCTCGGTATTGTTTATTGGTTGCAGTGTTGCCGGCCTGGGAATCGACAAGGTGGTTAAGCCACTGTTGCCTATGTTTATAGCAATGGTAATTGTGCTGTTGCTGGTAACCTATCTGCCGGAAATTAGCCTGTGGCTGCCTTCGCAGTTTGGATTTTGATTATAAAACAAAACAGTAAATCGGGGGGAGTGTTCGTTTTGAATGCTCCCTTCTTATTTTGACTTTTTAAGAGGCATTTCAATATAAAAAGTAGTTCCCTGTTCCGGGTCAGTTGTAAATCCAACTTTCCCTTTCAGGTATTTTTCGCCAAACAGTTTCATGCTGTAGGTGCCTATTCCCCGTCCGCTTCCTTTTGTTGAAAATGAACGATTGAATACCTGCAATTGTATGTCACGGTTCATGTGATTTTCGTTGTTCACCGTAAATTTCACCTTGTCTTCCGTGGCTGAACATGTAAGTGCTACAGTCGATTTTGGAAAAGATGCTTCAAGTGCGTTTTTTACCATGTTGCCTAAAATTTTTCGCAGCAGAACGGCATCTGAATTGAATTGAAAGCTTTGGGCAAATTCATCGATCTTAATTTTTTTGTCGCTGATTATTTGATGGTTCGAATAAAGTTCTGCAACCTCTCTTAAAAGTTTTTTTGAATTTATTTCTGAATAGTTAAGCTCCAAATCTCCCCGTTCGGCCGCGCTCAATTGTCTTTGCGACTGAATCTCTTCAATTAAATTATCGGCAGCCCGGTGAATCATTCCTGCAATGTCAGCAATTTCTGAATTATCGCCTGTTTCCTGTAATATTGATGTTAGCCCTGAAATTCCACCGGCGCTGTTTAGTACATCATGGAAAAAGACACGTTCGAGAATATGTCTCCGCTTTTCGTTGCTGGTATCGGAAATTGAGAAAACAGTAAACATTTCATCATTAATGTAATAGGGCGAAGCGGTTACTTTCAGGTCCAGTGCTTCGTTTTCGTGGGTCAATATCCGGCACTCTTTAACCGATTGTTCTCCCATCTGCGATTCGAGAATGGCGTTCACTGCTCCGCATTTACTGCAAAATTCTGTAGTTCCGCAGCCTCCTGGGGTTTGGTTGGAATGGATGCAGTTTAGAGCTTCGCCGGGGCGTTTCCCGGTAACAGACTGGCTGTTTTTTAAATCGAGAAATTGCAGAAATAAACTGTTGGCATAAATAATTTGCCTTTGTTTGTTAAGTATTACAACCATTTGCGAAATGGCATCGGTAATTTTTTTCAGCGGCTCATTTTCATCAAAGAGTTTGGCTTGTTTTTGCAAAATTTCCGGGGTTGCCCGTTCTGAAGGAGCAAATTGGGTTTCTGAAACAATGGTTTCCATAAAACAGATTTTTTTTTGAACCGACCAAAGGTAGGAATATATTTCATTAATGTGGTTTTTAACCCGGCACTGTTCTTTTCAGTTAGAGTTGTGAACATGCTGGATTCATTCTCTGTTTTATTTAATGAAGTTGAATGCTCAGCAAAAACATGTTAACAACAACACTTTTTATGATACCAGCTTTTGTAGCTTCACTGCAATTTGGTGGCTATTCAAACAATAAAAAGATTGAATCGAAAAAAGAAGAAATCAACCGGCAACTTGCTGAAATGGGAATTGAACACACCGGAAATTTTGAATATTTGGGTTACAGCGCGCCCCATAAAATGTTAAACCGCAGAAACGAAGTGATTGTATATCTTAAAAATTTTAACCCGGAACGCTTAAAAAAACGATAGCTCCACGAATCGATGAGGCCTGAAGTCATAGATTTTCAGGTGCGGAATATACCTTTCATTTTCGATGGGTGAACGGGTTGGGATTCCCATGTGATGGAATTTCCAACCCAGTTTTTTTGTCACAAATACTTCTTCGTTGTCTTTTCTTTTCAGTTTTAAATTTTTCATCGGCGTCGTTTTCTGGTCCATATATATCCGACGGTAAATTGCAACAATTCGGTGGAAAAATAAAGCGGTTGTAAAAAACTTTTGTAACCAATCCACGAAACCTGTGCAACAATCCATACCATCATAATTGCGCCAAACGCAGCGGCTATGAGCGGTGCGTATTCTTGTTTACGCAATGTGGTGGATGGTGTGGAGGAATCTTTATAAAAACGCCTGGTTTGTTTTTAGCCTGTTAATTCATGCGTTTAGTTTGATGTAGATGCAAGGCGTCGGAACCCGCAGATATAGTTGACTATTTCAAGGGTTTCGCAACGAAGCAGATGCATTAAAATAAACGCACTTGTGAAAAATATTTTTTTATGCATTTTGTGTAACTATTTAAACTATAGAACTTTAACAATGTAAAATATTTTTCATGAATTAAACAGGTTAGGTTGATGGTCAATCTGTACACGTTGTTATGAGTTCGAAAATGAGTTCATCATTCGGGAAAGTGTAGGAGTAAATTGCCCGGCCTGCTTTGTGTCCGTCTTCGTAGTAGGCAATCAAACAACCTTCTCCCAGCAGTTTTATTTTTCTGAAAGTCATTTTGCCTCCCAAAACCGGTTCCATCGGAATCAGCTCCGGCTGTTGTTTCAGCGACTGAATAATGTATTCCCGGGGATTTTCAATTCCGGCGTTCAGCAGCTCCCGTCCGTCTACCTGGTTTTTAAACCAGAAATCCGAGGTGTTATTTACCGAGTCGATGCGGTTTTGCAATTGTTGGTGAAGACCGATTAAACTGTCTTTTTCGCTCTTCAGCGCATTGATACGCGATTGCATTTCGGTGTTTTCATTCGATTGGTTGCATCCAACCAGCAGTAAAAGCAGCAGTATTCCGGGCAGGTATTTCATCCGATTATGTTTTAATTTTTATTCATCAGTGTATACTTCCATGTACTTTATGCAACGGTTTGGCAA
>CAYUBV010000306.1:0-3428 GCA_964443035.1 uncultured Tangfeifania sp. | reverse complement strand
ATTCTTAAAACGCTGATGAGGGAAAACCTTGACGACCCGGGAAAAATGAATGAATACCACTCAGTTATTATTGATCTACTGGAATCAAATAAAACCACTGATGATTGCAAAAATGTTTTATTGAAGGAGTTCTCGTGGATGGCCAATGATTCTTATCGTGAGGTTTATATAGAATTAAGCAAAGATGGAAATCTGGTTGACGAAGCGAAGTATGCTATAAATATGTTAAATTAAAAATCAAAATAATTGCAACAATGAATCAATTTTCTTTTCTTTTTATAGCCTTAATATTTTTGTTTTGCAGTTGTTCAAAAAATACCAAAAGTCTTGTCCCGGAATATAGTCTGTGGTACGACCAGCCTGCCGAAGAATGGAATGAAGCTTTACCTGTAGGGAATGGTCGTTTGGGAGCAATGGTCTTCGGCAAAACTGATACAGAGCGAATTCAGTTTAACGAAGAGAGTTTGTGGGCTGGAAGTAAGATAGATAACAATAATCCGCAATCATTGGAAAACCTGGGAAAGATTCAACAGTTGATTTTTGAGGAGGATTATATAAAAGCAGTAAAACTGGCTTCTGATTACATGGTAGGCACGCCCCGTGGAATTCGCTCTTATCAAACTTTTGGCGACTTGGTTCTGGATTATCATTGGGATGGTCAACCCCATAATTATAAAAGGGAACTTTATTTAAACGAAGGGATAGCAACCACTGTATTTGAAATGGGTACTGCCCGTATTCAGCAGGAAGTATTCGTCTCTGCCCCTCATGATCTTATTGTTGTTCGGGTTTCATCCAGTGAGCCATTTAATCTGGATGTGAGCCTGGTACGTGAAAGGGACGCAGTTGTTCAAACAATGCCAGATGGTAAAATACAATTAACCGGGCAAATCATAGACGAGGATGATCCCCAAAGAGGACCTGGTGGTGCTCATATGAAATTCTCTTCCATTGCCAGGCTTATAAACGAAGGGGGACAGCTTGAGAATACAGTAGAAGGAATCGCATGCAATGAAGTAAGCACGGTAACCATTTACCTTACCGCAGCTACTAACTATGATATAGATAAACTTAATTTTTCATCGGCGATTGATCCGTTTGCAGATTGTGAAGAAATACTGAAGAGAGTTGATGACTTGCCTTACTCAGAAATAAAAAAGGTACACATTGCAGACCATTCTAAGATATTTGACCGTGTTAGTTTAAGTTTTGGGGAAGATACATTATCGCATATACCTACTGACCAGCGATTGAATCGAATAAAAGAAGGGGCAATCGACAATGGATTGGTTGCCAACTATTTTCAATTCGGGAGATATTTGCTGATGGGTTCTTCTCGTGAGCCGGGTCGTCTGCCTGCTAACTTGCAGGGGGTATGGAACGAGCATTTTAATGCTCCGTGGAATTCAGATTTCCATACCAATATTAACTTGCAGATGAATTACTGGCCGGCAGAAGTTTGTAATCTTTCTGAAACCAGTTTAATCCTCGCGGGGTTTGTCGAAAAGCTTACAGTGCCCGGAGCAGTAACAGCCAGGAAAATGTATGGTGCGAATGGATGGACGATGCATCATTTGACCGATGTTTTTGGACGTACCGGAGTCGCTGACGGGGTATGGGGAATATCACCACTTGATGGGGCCTGGATGACTTTTCCAATTTATCGTCACTTCGAATTTACCAGAGATACAGCATATTTGAAAAGTATTTATCCTATACTGAAAGGTTCTGCAGAATTTGTCATGGACTTTTTAATTGAATCGCCGGAAGGCTATTTGGTTACCAATCCTTCTCATTCTCCTGAGAATGCTTTTTTTGTTCCCGGAACCAACAAAAAAGAGTTCTCTTCATTGACATATGCAGCTACTACTGATATCCAGATAATTCATAAATTATTTGATATGGTTACAACAGCAAGCAGCATAATGGATACAGATTATCTCTTCGCTGAAAAAATCACTGAAGTCAGGAAAAAATTGCCTCCGGTTCAAATTGGTGAAAACGGTACTATAATGGAGTGGATTCATGACTATGAAGAGGTCCAAGTCGGTCACCGGCATATATCACACCTGCTCGGACTTTATCCACTCGCACAGATTACACCTGAATCACCTCGCTTTTATGAAGCGGCCAAAAAGACCATTCAGCGGAGGTTGTCGGGTGGTGGCGGACATACAGGTTGGAGCCGTGCCTGGATTGTTAACTTCTTTGCCCGGTTACAGGATGGTGAAAAAGCACATGAAAATCTTCATGCACTTTTGGCAAAATCAACTTTACCAAACCTTTTTGACACTCATCCTCCTTTTCAGATTGATGGGAATTTTGGGGGTACGGCTGGAATTGCGGAGATGCTTTTACAGTCACACAATGAGACAATTCGCCTGTTACCGGCCCTGCCCAAAGCATGGAGCAATGGAAGTGTAACGGGCTTAAAAGCCAGGGGAGGTTTTGAATGCGATATTTTTTGGAATGATGGGAAGCTTGTGAAAGCAGTTATTCGTTCAGAAAAAGGAGGTCGGGCTGCAGTTGAATATGGCCCGGAGAAATTTACAATTGACCTTCAACCAGGAGCTCAGTATGTATATTCAAATAGTTAATTCAATTATACCTCGATATGGTTGAATTGCTTCGCGGTACGAACAGGGCGTATAAAATCCAGATTGGTGAACCGCCCGGTCAACTTCAGTTAAACCTGATATATGAAGAGGGTTTGTTTTGAAAAGAAAAATTAATTGCCCGAAAATCGGGTGTTTCTGAGAATAAAATAAAGTAATACCGACTTTAGCCGGATAATAGTGGAATTATTTACAAAAAGCAATTCATTTAAAATTCTAATAATATCAATAAAATGAGTTTTGATAAAAAATCATCCAGAAGGAAATTTCTGAAAAGTGCATTGGTAGCAGGAGCCGGGCTAACCGTTGTTCCGCGCCATGTTTTGGGAGGAAACGGATTTGTTCCTCCGTCCGATCAATTGACAAAAGGAATTATTGGAGTTGGCGGAATGGGCCGCGGACATATTCCTTATGAAGGTACCCGCGTGGTTGCCATTTGCGATGTGGATAAACTGCATCTTGAAAAAGCCCAAAGCCTGATTGATTATGATGTGAAAAAGATTCATGATTTCAGGGAATTGGTGAATTTACCTGAAGTGGATATTGTTCACATTGCCACACCGCCCCACTGGCACGGAATTATGTCGGTGGAGGCAGCCAAAGCAGGGAAAGATATTTGGTGTGAAAAACCGATGACCCGTACTATTGGCGAAGGCAAAAAAGTGGTGGAAGCTGTAAATGCCCATGGCCGGATGTTTCGCCTGAATACCTGGTTTCGTTTCAAAAATACCTTCTACGGATTGGGAACCGATGTGAAGCCGCTGAAAAAAGTGATTGACAGTGGAATTCTCGGATGGCCGCTGAAATTTACCG
>CAYUBV010000305.1:0-3442 GCA_964443035.1 uncultured Tangfeifania sp. | reverse complement strand
GAAGGCAGTTTTTTTCAGAAAGGCGGAATGATACGCCGCGACAAGGAAAGCGGAAAAATTTTCGGACATACGGGCATCCCCGATCTTATACGGATTTTTAGCGAACATACCCGACATATCGTTTTAACACACTTTGGAAGCTGGTTTATGGAGGATGTTGAAGCCGCCAGAAAAAAGATAAAGGAATTTGCTCCGCAAAATGTAACGGTTACTGTTGCCCGCGACGGCCAGGAGTTTGAAGTGTAAAAACCAAAACTGAATTTTCTAAACTTTCGGTATTTCAACACGTTCTGTTTACAAAAGCTGAAAACAGATTTAAAAACGAGTGTATATGTTTGATTTAAAAATAGTTCTGGCTTTATTTTTTGGCTTGCTGATTTCCTGTCAGTCGGCCAACAAAAACGAGCAGGATTCGGAAACAGAAAAACAATCCGAAGAGGATGTAAAAAGCGGAAGTCCGGAAACGCCCGGCGACTGGCGGCAATTTCAATCGGATGAATATAATTTCTCGATGCAAATTCCGGAAAGTTGGGAAAATGAAAAGTACGTGCCGGGAGGTAGTTTCCCGATTATCAATATTTTTCCCTCAGATGACAAAAACAAAATTGATTTGCCGGTTACAGTTCATGCCGATCCTGAAATATCGTATATCGGGATTTATCCCAAAGGTTACGGCACCGAATTACCTTTCAGCAAAACCCGAAAAATGACAGTTGATGATCCGGAATTAACTTTTGAAATTAATCAGTCAGAATCAACCGTGTTTTTGCTGGAAAACGATCAGCCCTGGGGCTATTTTATTGTTCCGGTTTCTCCGCCGGCAAACTGGAGCGATCAGGGTTTTATTTTTGCACAGGTTGCTGCAGAAAACATCGAAATAAAATGTTTTGATGAGAAGACAGGCGAAGAACTGGAAATGTCGGAATGCAACCCGATGACCGGCGATGAAATTAAAAGATTCGGAGATATTCCGGAAGAAAATCAAAAGGACGTTAACACCATTTTACAATCGATTCAGTTTAATGCATCGGAGAACGGTTCTGACAAAAATGCTTCTTCAGAAAAAGGAATCCGGGTAGAAAAACCAATTGCCGGTTCAACAGTTTCTTTTCCGCTTGAAATTTCAGGGGAGGCCAAAGGAAACTGGTTTTTCGAAGCCGAATTTACGGTTCATCTTTTCCGGAATGGAAACGAACTCGCAGTAGCCATTGTGAAAGCGCAGGACGACTGGATGACATCGGATTATGTTCCGTTTTCAGCAACCATGAATTTTGATGCAGAAGGATATACCGGCGACGCTGCTCTCATTTTTAGGAACAACAACGCCAGCGGCAAACCAGAACTGGATAAAGAGTTTACATTGCCGGTGAGAATTGAAAATTAGATTTTATTTGTTGAAAAATTAGTGCAGAAAAATACTTTCAAAAGAATGGTCTAAAAAAAGCCGGAATCGCTATTTTTACGCAAATCGATAATCGGCCATTTATGATACCTGATTTTATTTACCGGAATTTAGCTTTTATTTTATCTGTTGTTTTATTCTGTGCCTGCAGCGGGAGTGAATACATTTACAAAGCACAACCGGTTGATATTACTGTAAGTGAAGAGGATGGAACATATAAAGCTGAAGGAAGTTCAGTGTTTCAACTGCCCGATACCTTTGTTTGGGGCGGAAGTCCGATTCAGATAAACCAAAAATATTACCTCTTTTTTTCCGCCTGGGAATCTGGTCCCGATGTTCCGCCATTTTCCCAGAGTTGGGTGCTGAATTCAAAAATTGGAGTGGCGGTTTCCGAATCGCCTTACGGTAATTTTCAGTCACTCGGAATTTTTCTGAAAGGCAGGGAACTGCAAGGTGATTCAACAGCGTGGGATGCCCAAATGGTGCACAATCCACTCGTTAAATCGTTTAACGGAAAATATTACCTGTATCACATCGGCAGCCATGATCCGGGAAAACCAAAAGAAGGTGAGCCGGGCGCAAAACTCTCAAAACGAGACCGTGTTCAGCAAAACCAAAAAATTGGAGTGATTGAATTTGAATCGGTTGAAGAATTGCTGGATGGAAGTTTTCAGCGAAGCGAAACACCGCTACTGGAACCGCGGACAAGAGTAAAAAAAGACAATGTCATCAATCCGTCGCCTGAGGGAACAGTGGCTAAACCCGACAACCTGATTGTGGTTAATCCTGCCGTTGTGCAGCGGCCTTCCGACGGAAAATACCTGCTTTTCTTCAAAGGGAATATTTACGATCCGGGATGGCGGGGTGTGCATGGCGTGGCAACCGGCGAAACACCTGCCGGCCCTTTTACAACCACCGACCAATTTGTTTTTGATGTGGATGACGGAACCGGTGAAAAAGTATCTGCCGAAGATCCTTATGTTTGGTTTCACCGCAAAGATGATTGTTTTTATGCGGTGGTAAAAGATTTTACCGGCAAACTAACCCGCAGTGAACCCGGGCTGGCCCTTTTAAAATCGGAAGACGGTTTGGATTGGACTCCTGCTGAAAATCCGCTTTTTATGAAAAAGGAATTGCTGTTGAAAAACGGAACAACTTTGAAAGTAGACAGGCTGGAACGTCCGCAACTTTTACTTAACGAGAGTGACGAGCCGATAGTGCTTTTTGCCGCATGCTCTATCGATCCGTGTAACAATAAACAGGATGGCGGAACTTTTAATGTTCAGATCCCAATTAAAAAAGTGAAAAAATAATTCATCATAAATTTTGAAATTAACCAAAATGAAGAAAACTGTATTCATCTCAACGATTTTTCTATTGAGCATTGCCTTGTTCTCTTGTTCTGAAAATACTGATGATGATGAGTTACCCAATATCGTTTTTATTCTGGCCGACGACATGGGCTACGGAGATGTTTCGTGTTACAACGAAAATTCAAAAATAAAAACTCCATTTATCGATCAGTTGGCTGAAGAAGGAGTGATGTTTACCGATGCACACACCAGTTCATCGGTGTGTACACCCACACGATACGGTATTCTGACCGGTCGCTACAACTGGCGTTCTACCTTGAAAAGCGGTGTTTTAAGTGGGTACAGCAAGGCGCTGATTCCACAGGAAAGAACTACTGTTGCCGGGTTTTTACAGGATGCTGGCTACCAAACGGCATATTTTGGTAAATGGCATCTGGGATGGGACTGGCACATTGTTGAAGAGGACGAAAAAAGCCGCGATAATTTAAATGCAAAGCCCAATGTCGATTTCTCGAAACCGGTAAAAAACGGGCCTAAAACGCGGGGGTTTGATTACAGTTACGGATTTTGCGGTTCGCTCGACATGCCGCCATATGTTTGGGTAGAGAACGACATGCCTACCATTTGTGGTTCGCTGGCCTGCAAAAGTTCAACCCGAAAAAACGGACCAACTTATATGTACAACCGATTTGTTTGCTACATTGGCCGATGTTGCCGGAAAAGAAAT
>CAYUBV010000304.1:2319-3461 GCA_964443035.1 uncultured Tangfeifania sp. | reverse complement strand
AAACTGATTTGCAGCCGATCGGGCAGCGATTATTTCGATGCCATTCATTTATCGAACATAGTTGCCGGAATGGAAGGTTTTATTCCGGAGGGAGGCGCCAAAAACGTAGCCCGCCGCGACGGAATGGCCACAACGGTTCTTTCGGCAGCTACCACAATCGGGCAAATTCCGGAGTATTATTTTCAGGCCGTGGGCAGCGGAACCGGTGCCATTGCAGCCTGGGAAGCCAATCTTCGTTTGCTGGAAGACGGTCGGTTCGGCAAAAACAAAATGAAACTGATGGTTTCACAAAATGCACCTTTCACGCCGCTTTACGATTCGTGGAAAGCAGATTCACGTGCTATTCTGCCATTCGAAAACGAAGTAGCCCGCAAGCAGGTGGAAGCCATCGATGCCAAAGTGCTTTCAAACCGGAAACCGCCCTATCCAATTGCCGGCGGATTGTACGATGCACTGAAAGACACCGGCGGCGATGTATTGATTGCTACCAACGAGCAGGCCCGGTTTGCTGCAGAATTATTTGAAAAAACTGAAGGAATCGACATTCATCCGGCAGCGGCGGTTGCCACCGCAACTTTAATTGACACGGTTCAACGCAACCAACTCGATAAAAAGTCGTTAATTATGCTGAATATCACAGGGGGCGGGGAGAAACGGTTTAAAGCAGAAAAAAATCTTTACTACCTGCAGCCCGACATTGTTTTTGATATTGATCCGGATGTGGAACTGGTAAACAGAAAAGTTTCCTCCCTTTTCCGTGAATAGATTTAAAATACCCCTGAAGTTGATAAAATTACCCTCCTGCATTATAGGTGTAATGTGTTATTTTGTCGTCTGTATTAGAAGAACATTAGAATAAAATAAATCAATAAAAATCCAGCCATGGCGAAACAAAAATCTATTTTCCTGCTTTCCTTACTGACATTATCAGTTATTTTTTCTTCATGTAACCGTTACACCGATTACTCGGATGTGCCTTTTGAAGAAGAAAATCCCCCGGTGTGGGAAGACCCAACAGTTTTTCAAATAAACAAAGTGGCTCCGCACGCACACTTCATTCCTTTTAAAACCGTTGAGCAGGCACGCTCCGGGGACAAATGGAATTCACCCATGATTCAGTCGCTGAACGGAACATGGCAGTT
>CAYUBV010000304.1:0-2219 GCA_964443035.1 uncultured Tangfeifania sp. | reverse complement strand
CAGGATGTCGGTTTCCGGACAATTGAAATAAAAGATGCCAACCTGCTGATAAACGGCCAATATGTTTACCTCAAAGGATCCAATTTGCACGAGCACCATGATGTAACAGGGCATGTGGTTGACAAAGAAACCATGCTGAAAGACATTGAAGTGATGAAGTCGCACAACATGAATGCGGTGCGTACCTCACACTATCCGCAACCGGAACTCTTTTACGAACTTTGCAACAAATACGGGCTCTACGTAATTGATGAAGCCAATATTGAATCGCACGGAATGGGATACGGAGAAGAGTCGCTTGCAAAAGATCCGGAATGGAAAGAGGCACACCTGTACCGCACCAAAAATATGTTTGAGCGCGACAAAAACCAGCCCAGTATTATCACCTGGTCGCTTGGAAACGAAGCCGGGGACGGTGTCAATTTTAATGCTACCTACGATTACCTGAAATCGGTTGACGACACCCGCCCGGTTCAGTACGAACAGGCACACGGCGACAGAAACACCGACATTACGGTGCCTATGTACATGCGCATCGAAGGAATGGAACGTTATGCACAGGAAAATCCCGACAAACCGCTTATCCAGTGCGAATATGCGCACGCCATGGGAAACAGCATGGGCAACCTGCAGGATTACTGGGATGTGATTGAAAAATACGATGTATTGCAGGGTGGATTTATCTGGGACTGGGTTGACCAGGGATTGCTCACTACCAATGAAGAAGGTGAGGAATTCTGGGCTTACGGCGGCGACTTCGGTCCCGACACCGTTCCTTCCGACGGAAATTTCTGTTTGAATGGACTGGTAAATCCCGATCGCACTCCAAAACCACAATTGCAGGAAGTGAAAAAAGTTTACCAGTACATCGGTTTCGAACCGTTTGATTTGCAAAGCGGCATTTTCAGCATTAAAAACAAGTATGCGTTCCGCAACCTTTCCGATTTCAATTTTGAATGGAATGTAACCGGCAATGGCGAAACCATTAAATCCGGTCAGCTTGAAAATATTAATCTTGCCCCGGATAAATCCAAAAATGTATCTGTTGATGTCTCACTTCAACCCGAACCGGGAGTGGAATATTTCCTGAATGTTACAGCCAGTTTGAAAGAGAAAGATGGCTTGCTCGAAGCAGGGACGGAACTTGCCGCCGAACAGTTTGAACTGCCATTTGAAGCTCCGGCAGAAAAACCCGCAGTTGTAGAAATGCCCGTGCTTTCAGTAGATGAAAGCGGAAGCGAAGTAGTGGTTTCAGGCGAAGGTTTTACCGTTACTTTCGACAAAAATTCAGGCCTCATTTCAAGTTACAAAACGGGCGACCGCGAATTCCTGAAATCCGGGCCGGTGCCCAATTTCTGGCGCGCACCTATCGACAACGATTTTGGAAACAACCTGCATAAACGCAGCCGCGTGTGGCGGAAAGCCGGCGAAAACCGCCAGGTGGAAAGCGTTAGTGTTAATCAAAATTCAAATGTTGCTGAAGTGGTTTACAATTTCAGCCTGACAAATAACGAAGGCGATAAAATTGCTGATTACCAGTCGAAATATTCGGTTTACGGATCAGGAGATGTTTTGGTGGAAAATCATTTTGAAATGACTCAGGAAGACCTCCCGGAAATTGTCCGGATGGGAATGAACCTGGTGATGCCACGCGAATACGATCAAATGACCTGGTTCGGGCGCGGCCCGCACGAAAGTTATTGGGACCGCAAAACTTCGGCATTTGTCGGGCTTTACGACGGAGCGGTTGCCGATCTGGGTTGGGAATACCTTCGTCCGCAGGAAAACGGCAACCGGACCGATGTTCGGTGGGCAGCCATCACAAACCCTGAGGGTTATGGGTTGTTTTTCAGCGGAAGGCCGTTGCTGAATGTAAGCGCGCATCACAATTTGCTGGAAGATTTTGAATCGGACATACGTAGTTTTGAAAATCAGCCCGGAGAAACGCCGGCATTAAACCGCCACACCACCGATGTAAAACCGCGTGATTTGACCTCGGTAAACATCGACTACAAACAAATGGGAGTAGGCGGCGACAACAGTTGGGGCGCCCGGACGCACGACGAATACCGTTTGACAGAGGATGAATACAGCTACTCATTCAGAATGAAAGCGATTACTCCGGAGGATAATCCAAAAGAAATGGGGATGAGGGAGTTGCCATAGCTTTTTCAAAGATTTGAAGGTTGTTTCAAAAATTGAGCTTTAATTTTTTCTGT
>CAYUBV010000303.1:0-3462 GCA_964443035.1 uncultured Tangfeifania sp. | reverse complement strand
TTAAACTAAATAAATCTCAATATGTTGAAAGTTTTAGAAGTCTCTGTATAAAACAAAAGACGAAAATTATGAGTGAACAAATTGATAATTCCAAATACCGAAAAGCAAAATTAAAAGAGCTGATTCTCAAACTTCACCATGGCGAACCCGAAGAAGATGTGCGGGGTGAGTTGCTAATGAGTCTGAGCAAAATTCCGTACGGCGAAGTGGTGGAGGTGGAACAGGAACTTATTTCTGAAGGATTGCCCGAAGAAGAAGTGCTGAAACTTTGTGATGCCCACTCTGCTGTTCTCGAAGGGCGTGTTGACTTGTCCTCATCACAAACAGTCCCCGAAGGGCATCCGGTCGATGTGCTGATTCATGAAAACCTGGCATTGAAAAAGGTGGCTGAAGAAGCGATGATGGAGATATCGACAGTTGAGTATACCAAAGAGGAAAATCTTGGAAAAATCATTAACAGGTTAAAAGGTTATTTTAACCAGCTTACTGATGTGGATAAACATTATCAGCGCAAGGAATACCTCATTTTTCCTTACCTCGAGCAGGCTGGAATAACCGGGCCGCCGAAAGTGATGTGGGGAAAACACGACGAAATAAGGGATCAGCTAAAGGGAAGCCTCGAAGTGTTGAACACCGAAGGAATTACCAAAGAGGAACTTACTGCCTCTGCAGAATTGGTGCTCCGCCCGGCTGCAAAAGGTGTGGCCGATATGGTGACTAAAGAAGAAGAAATCCTTTTTCCCATGTTGATGGATACACTCACAGATGCCGATTGGTACGAAGTGCAGAAGCAGTCGCTCGATATTGGATTTTGTTTGTACGATCCACCGGTTGAATGGCAGCCGGAAGGTATTGAAAGTGAATCGGTGAATGAAGCACAAAAAGAGGGCGCAGAAGTTAAGCTGCCTTCCGGCTCATTAACTGCCGAAGAAATTATGACTATTTTAAATACCGGTCCGTTTGACATGACTTTTGTGGATAAAAACGATAAGGTAAAATATTTCACACAGGGCGAAGAACGGATTTTTCAGCGCAACCGGGCCATTTTAAACCGCGATGTACGTCATTGCCACCCGCCCGCCAGCGCCCATATTGTCGATAAAATTCTCGAAGATTTTAAAAGCGGCAAAGAAACCCGCGCACCTTTCTGGATACAACTGAACGGCAAGTTTATTCACATCGAATATTTTGCCTTGCACAACGAAAAAGGAGAATACCTCGGAACGCTGGAAGTATCGCAGAATCTTACGGAATACCGGAAACTGGAAGGCGAACAACGTATTTTATCGTATAAAAGTGAAGAAAAATGAATGCAGACAACACCCTGATAATTACTCCGAAAACAAAAGTTTTACAACTGATTGAGCGATATCCTCAACTGGAGGATGTTCTCATAGAATATGCACCGGCATTTAAAAAGCTCAAAAATCCGGTGCTGCGAAAAACGGTAGCGAGGGTTGCCACATTGCAGCAGGCTGCGGCCATCGGAAATGCGAAAGTAGAAGACTTAATTAACCGGTTGCGCAAAGAAGTGGGGCAGGATTTATTGCAGGAAACCGAAGATGTGAATTACAATGTAAAACGCCCGGACTGGTTCAATGAGGGAAAAATTGATATGGAACTCGATGCTGGCGAAATGCTCGATAAAGGCGACCACCCGGTAAATCAGGTGATAACCGATCTGAAAAAATTACCCGCCGGTAAAATTTATAAACTAAAGGCACCATTTGTTCCGGCCCCGATTATCGATAAAGCCACAAGTCTCAGCTTTCAGCACTGGGTCGATAAAAAATCGACGGAAGAAGTGGATGTCTATTTTTCAAAATAAAATACGCTCATTTCTTCTTTTTCAAACCAAATGTTCGGTTTGTTGTTATGTAGGCAGAAAATGAATAACAAAAATTAAAATCATTATGAAAAATTTAAGTAAACTTTTTATTTCAGCATTATTTATAAGTGTGTTGAGCTTGTCTGCTTTTCAGTCGAAAGCGCACTGCGAAATTCCATGTGGTATTTATGGCGATTCAGTTCGAATCACGCTGATTTACGAACACATTGAAACGGTTGAGAAATCGATGAATATGATCAATGAATTGTCGGAACAGGCAAATCCCGATTACAATCAACTGGTTCGCTGGGTGGTGAACAAAGAGGAACATGCCCAAAAAATTCAGGATATTGTAAGCCAGTATTTTCTGCATCAGCGCATTGGCCTTGTAGAACCAGACAACAAAGATGCCTATGCAAAATACCAGAAACAACTGGAAGCGCTGCACCACATTTTGGTTTTTGCCATGAAAAGCAAGCAATCAACAGATATTGAAATAACCGATTCGCTCCGCGAAAAAGTAGGAAACTTTGAAAATCTCTATTTTCATAGCCACAGTCATTAATGTGTTGGTTAATTTTGAAAAGAGGCTGTCGTTTTTTTAATATCCGGCAGCCTTTTTTATTGGTTGCAGTTTCGTAATAAGTTGCCATAAGTTTTATATTTGCAACCGGTTTTACCGGTAAAAATTTCAATATGATTCAAAAAGAAAAAACACCTTCAGTTCTTGGAATAGGCAATGCTTTGGTTGATGTAATAAATGTGTTGGAAAGTGATAAAGTGTTAACTGATTTTGGATTGCTTCGCGGAAGTATGACGCTGGTTGATGCGGAGCTTTCACGAGAAATTTACGATGCTACAAAATTCAGTGCGCGGGAATTGTCCACCGGCGGATCGGCTGCCAATACCATTCATACACTTGCCAGCCTGGGCGGAACTTGCGGTTACCTCGGTAAAATTGGAAAAGATGAACTGGGCAATACGTTTAAAGAAGAATTTGAACTCAAAAAAATTCAAAACCACCTGTTCATAAGCGAAAAAGATACTGGTCGTGTAATGAGTTTGGTAAGCCCCGATTCGGAGCGGACAATGGCAACTTACCTTGGCGCGGCTGCCGATTTGAAAATTGAAGAACTTTCGCCTGAAATATTCAGCAGTTATTCCATTCTTTATATTGAAGGTTACCTTGTTCAGGATCATCATTTAATTGAAACAGCCGTCGATTTGGCACGCGCCGGGGGACTGAAAATTGCCATCGATCTTTCCAGTTTCAATATTGTGGAAGAAAACCTCGGATTTCTGCAAAATCTGATTGCTGAAAAAGTGGACATTGTTTTTGCCAACGAAGAAGAAGCGCTGGCTTTCACCGGTAAAGAACCGCAGCAGGCAGTCACTGAGATTGCGTTGGTGTGCGAAATTGCCGTGGTAAAAATCGGGAAAGCCGGTTCTATTATACAACGTGGTGATGAACGGGTGGACGTGGCAGTAATCGAAGCCAGGGCCCTTGACACCACAGGCGCCGGCGACAATTACGCAGCCGGTTTTTTATACGGTTACATCAATGATTTAAGCCTCGGAAAATGCGGAAGAATTGCTGCCCTTGTTTCCGGGAAAGCCGTTGAAGTGATGGGAGC
>CAYUBV010000302.1:0-3483 GCA_964443035.1 uncultured Tangfeifania sp. | reverse complement strand
AAATTGATGACAGAATTGAGCCAATTTTGATTGATAAAAACAACGACAAATCAGGCTTTCTAAATGAAATAAAAATAAACGGAATAGAAATAGCCTGAAAATCTTTATTTTCTTCCAACCCGAACAAACAACAACCCCCCGTTCACCACAAACGCCAAAATAATTATCAAATTTCCAATCATCGGGTCGCTCCACACATTGATGACTTTTCCGGCCAGCGCCATAAAACCTCCGGCAAGAATGGCCGCAGTAAGTTGCGGTTTTACCACCTTCATTTTCAGCAGACCCGCCAGCATGGGCACTACGAAAGCTCCGGAGAAAAAAGTGAGCGCCAGCAGCAGCGATTGTAAAATGGAAGTCACAAATAAAGCGACAACAATGCTCAGTCCGCCCAAAACAACAATCAAAATCCGCGTCATTTTTAGCGAACTTTCTTTATCGGGGTTGCCCGAAATCAGTTCGCTTAAAATCAGGGAGGAAGTAAGCAGCGTGGTGTCGGCCGACGACATCACTGCCGAAAGCAGCGCGGCCAGAAACAGCCCGTAAAACCAACCGGGAAGCAAAGTATGGGCAAACGCCAGAATTTCCACTTCGCCCGATTCACCTGAATAAATTCCCAGGTACGTCAGTAAAAATGAAATCGGTAATAAAATGAAAGCCACAATCAGAATACTCCGTGTGGCTGTTTTTTCATCTTTTGCGCAAAACACCCGTGAATAAATATCGGGTCCCACCACAAACGTAACCGAATAGGTGAGCATCAGAATAATTAAATCGAGTACCGAAAACGTTGCGTTAAAAAGCGAACCCAACCGGAGGGTTTCAAACGTACCGGTTCCGTTTTTCTGCAGCGAAACAAATGTCAGTGCCGACAGTCCGAACACAATCAAAACCGACTGTAGTGTATCGGTTTTCAGGATACTCATCTGGCCGCCAATCAGCGTGTATAAAATAAAAACAACCCCGGAAATAATGGCCGCCTGACTGTAACTAATCACATCCAGTCCGGCAATGATTTTGGCTGCGGCAATAATTTGTGCTGCCACAATTCCCAGCCATGCCACCGGAATAATTACCGAAGAAATGAATTCGGCCCTTTTCCCAAAAAAAAAGCCCAGCAGCTCGGGCAACGTATATTTTCCAAAACGGCGGACATATTTTGCCAGCGGAGTCAGCACAAATAAACCCAGTGCGGCACAAAACAAAAACCACAACGCCGGCCAGCCGGTTTGCTGACTCAGTTCAATGGTTCCCAAAATGGCCGATCCTCCCAGAATGGTAGCAAGCAAACTTCCCGAAACCGGCAGCCAGCCGGCATTCCTGCCAGCCACATAATAATCCGACGGACTTTTTATTTTGAAAGCCGAATAAACGCCAATCAGCAAAATTAGTATGAAATAGATAATTATGATGGTTGCCGGCTGCATATCGTTATCATTTTGAATGGGCAAATATCGGAATTTCTGAAGCAATAATGTATTTTAGCTGCCAAATTGAAAATCGAATTATGAAACGAATCATTTTTCCGCTTGCTGCGATATTATTAATTTTGGCCTCCTGTAATTCAAAAGATAAAATTGTGCCACCAGTTGCCAGGAAAATTCCAAAAGAACTAACTACCCACGGACATACCCGCGTAGATAATTATTACTGGATGAACCAGCGCGAGGATCCGGAGGTAATTGCCTACCTCGATGCCGAGAATGCTTACAAAGAGACGGTGATGAAACACACTGAAAACCTGCAGGATGAGCTGTTCGAAGAAATTAAGTCGAAAATCAAGCAGGAAGACGAATCGGTTCCGTACAAAAAAAACGGTTATTTTTATTACACCCGCACGGTTCCTGAAACAGAATACTATTTGGTGTGTCGCAAAAAAGGGTCGCTCGATGCCGAAGAACAGGTGATGCTGGACGTGAATGAAATGGCAGAAGGCCACGAATATTTCCAGTTGGGCGGCTCTTCCGTCAGTCCAAATAACAAATTGCTGGCATATGGTGTAGATACGGTCAGCCGCCGCAAATACACCGTTCATTTTAAAAACCTGGAAACAGGCGAAATACTGGAAGATGCCATCCCGATGACCACCGGCAGCGCAGTATGGGCCAACGACAACAAAACCGTTTATTATGTACTTAAAGACGATGTGACGTTGCGCTCGGAACGGATTATGAAACACGTTTTGGGAACTCCGGTGGAAGAAGATGAGGAGGTTTTTTACGAGGATGATGAAACGTTTTCTACTTTCATCTACAAAACAAAATCGGAGCAATATCTGATAATTGGCAGCGAAAGCACGCTCACTTCGGAATACCGTTTCCTGGATGCAGATAATCCGGGAGGCGAATTCAAAATTATTCAACCCCGTACCCGCGAGCTGGAATATTCGGTCGACCATTTTGGCGATCACTTTTACATTCGCACCAACCTCGATGCGCTTAATTTCAGGTTGATGAAAACGCCAATCACCGCCACCGAAAAAGAGAACTGGGAAGAAGTGATTCCGCACCGCGAAAATGTTTATTTTTCTGATTTCGAGATTTTCCGCGATTACCTCGTGGTTTCAGAACGGAAAAAAGGAATCACCGAATTGCGGGTGATGCCCTGGGAAAATGGCGAAGAGTATTACATTGATTTTGATGAAGAGGTTTATACAGTGAGATTGAATGTAAACCTGGAATTTGACACAGATGTGCTAAGATTCAGCTATACTTCGCTCACCACGCCCAATTCCATTTTCGATTTCAACATGAAAACCCGCGGGCGCGAGTTGCTGAAAGAAGACGAGATTTTGGGTGATTTCGACAAAAACGACTACGTTACCAAACGAATTTACGCTCCTGCCCGCGACGGAAAAGAAATCCCGATGTCGTTGGTCTACAAAAAAGGCGTGGAACAGAATGGCGATAATCCGACGCTGATCTACGGCTACGGTTCCTATGGTAACACTATCGACCCGACTTTCAGGCTTTCTATTCTGCCGCTGCTCGATCGTGGTTTTGTTTATGCCATTGCGCACATCCGGGGAGGACAAATCAACGGACGCGAATGGTACGAAGACGGCAAACTGCTCAATAAAATGAACACCTTCACCGATTTTAACGACTGCGCACAGTTTCTGATTAACGAAAATTACACCAGCGAAGAAAAATTGTTTGCCAAAGGCGGAAGCGCCGGCGGTTTGCTGATGGGCGCCTGCATGAACATGCAGCCCGAATTGTACAAAGGAATGATTGCCAACGTGCCGTTTGTGGATGTGATAACTACCATGCTCGATGAAAGTATTCCGCTTACTACCGGCGAATACGACGAGTGGGGAAATCCGAATAATGAAAAATTCTACTATTACATGCTTTCCTACTCGCCTTACGACAATGTGGAAGCCAAAGATTATCCGGCTTTGCTGGTAACCACCGGCCTGCACGATTCGCAGGTGCAATACTGGGAGCCTGCAAAGTGGGTGGCCAAACTCCGCGAAATGAA
>CAYUBV010000301.1:0-3496 GCA_964443035.1 uncultured Tangfeifania sp. | reverse complement strand
GCTTTGCCTTGGCGATAACACGTTTTGCAGCATCGTTTACACTTTCGCCGTTTGCTTCAGCATAAACTTCATGTCCGGGCAAAAACACCTTAACCTGCACTTCGTATTCTCCTTCATCTTTTTCATCGTGGAGTTTCAGGTAAATATCGGCTGATATTATCTGATCGTGAAAACGTGGCAGATCGTTGAATAATTCATCAACATGCGCTTTCAATTCTGCATCGGCTTCAAAATTGATGATTTCAATTGTCTTCTTCATAATTCATTTTTTAATTTCTGAGAACTCATAAAATAAAAATCTGTGCCAGAATTTGAATTGACTCATTACCAGCATCATGAAAATAAAGAGAATTTGTAATTTGTGGAAAATTTACAGTTTGTGTGAAATTTTTTACACACTATTTTGATTTACACCATGTGTATTTTTCGGTTCTATTTTTATTCAAAAAACGAAAGGAGTGTCCGTAGTGTTTATTTTACCAGACTTGCCACATTATCTTCCAAATCAGTTTGCTTTTTCATCAAATCATCGATGGTAGTTGCTTTAAAATAGTTGATAATCTGATTGTTCAAATCGCCCCAGAAACCTTTAAGCGCGCAATTGTTTTCCTTTTTGCATGAAAAGTTGACAGCCACACAATCAATCACACAAATTCCTGGTTCGAAAGCATTGTGAACATCGTAAACAGTAATTTCCGAGGGTTTGCGTGTAAGCACATAACCACTTTTACGGCCACCCGCTTTGGTAACAATTCCCGCAGCTTTAAGTGCACTTAAAATCTGGTCGAGGTACTTGTAAGAAATATCCTGGTTTTTGGAAATATCTTTCTGATAAATGCCGTTTTCACAATCGTTTAACGCAATTTCAAGAACTGCCCTGATTCCATATCTTGTTTTTGTGCTAAACTTCAAAACCTCATTTTTTTGTTAAAACTTCTTCCGAATCAAAATTAAAAAGAAAGTTAATAAAAACCTCATTATTGACTTTTATCAACCCTAAAAGTTTTTCGGGCGGATCAATTTCAAAATCGGTTAACTTAACAGAAAAACTGCCATTTAAACTGTAACCTGAATTCAGCCGCGAAAAAACCTCACACGGAACAGTGTATTCCTGCGAAACGCCGGCAATGGTAATAATTGTACTGAAATTAGTCATTCCGCTTGTTTCTTCGAAATCGGCAAGTTCCCTGCGCTCAATTGAAATGCCGATGTAAGGATATTCTTCAGCATTCACCATTTCTCGAAAATCCTGTACCATTTTTTTGTTTTCAGCACTGAAACCATCCACCGCAATTCTGATATTCCGGTACTGTGGGTTAGTGTCAGTTTCAGATAAATATTCAGTAATATTCGAGGAAGAACTTATAAATTGAAATTCATTTACATTTGATGAGCCCTGAATTGAAATATAATTACTGTTTTCATTTTCGCTTTCAGAATTATTATCCGGTTTTGCAGGAAAATTGAAAAGCAATAATAAGATGGCAATAAAAAAATTGTATTTGATGATTGTGTATGTCACCCAGGTTTCCTTGCTTTAAAAAAATGAAAAGGGAACCTGGAAATATCCGGGCTCCCTTTTTGAATTACACTGCCCCTTTTAAAAAGAAATAGCTGCTTCGAGCACTAATCCTTTAAATTTCCCTCCGTCAATCTCTCCGTGGGCAGGTCCTTCATATTTTTGGTTCACATAGTCGAGTTTCACCAGCACAGTTTCAGGTACCATGTACCAGCCTCCACCAATATTAAAGCGGTTTACCGATGAATCCGTGTTATCTGAAACTTTATTAAGACGGGTACCCAAATAAAAATCACCTGCACGATAAATTGCCTGCAATGCAGTTTGTGTAAAATTTTGATCAGCTCCTCTTTTTACACCGTTCATCGTTTCATAAATTCCAAACAACTCAAGGCCATGAAATTTTACAAAAACATTGGCCATGTAGCTATTCATTTCTGATTGTCCGCTGCCCGGCGACCAGCGTCCGGAACGGAAATTATCCCCTTCAGCCTCAGCAGTCTGCATTACGTTGTAATAACGTGCACCGGCCCTGTCGCCGCCCCAAAGGTAGGCACTGCTGTGTCCTTCGCCAACGTGGTATCCTGAAAAAGTGGCACGTAATCTCAAATCATCGGTCAGGTATTTATCGTATCCAAGCTTCCAGTTGAAAACAAGGTCTTCGCCAATATCATTCCCACTTCCGTAGTTCATGCGGCCGTTATTGGTACCAACCAATGCCAGGAACCCGTTGTTGCGGTACATTATTTCCAACCCCGGATTATTGGTATAAGCATCCATAATCCAGTTCCCGACAAACGGGTTGTCGACCACATCGGCATTGTTGCTTCTAAAAAAATGGGCATCGCCGTAATTTGGCATCATCACACCGGCTTTAATGGTGAAGTATTTCATCACATTATCGGCAGATGGCAAAAACGGAAATTTGTCGATTGTCAGGTATCCGCCTTCAACCCATGCATCGTTATGGTGCCGCGAAGACATGTAATTATTGAGATACAACTGAATACCAGGAGCCAAATCGGTAGTGATATTTAAATTTGCAGCAGGCAAATTAAAATTGTTCTTTAAATCAATCAGTTCAACCGGAGCTTCATGATCGAGTGCCTGCAACTGAATTGCAAAATCTCCCCCTACTTTCACCTTCAGTTTTTCAAACTCATTGTCATCTAACTGAGATTTTTCAAACTGCTGTGCAAACAAGCCAAGACTAACAAAAAGTGCCAGGCCTAAAAACATCATTTTTCTCATCATCTTAATTTTCAATTAATTGTTTTAACTAACTTTTCTCCTTTGTTATTTATCAGTTGATATTCCGGACAATTGTTCCTGATTTTTTTCGAATGTAAAATCAAACTTCACTGAAATTTCATCGCCTGTTTTCAGGGCACCCAGCATGGCTGTTGGAGGTTCAATTCCAAAATCAGTCATTTTCAGGGAAACTTCGCCCCTAACCGAAAAAGTGTTATTGTCAGTCGCACTAATATCGCCTGTCACTTCAACCTTCCTGCTTTTGCCTGCAATGCTCAGGGTTCCGGTTAAACTGGCTTTACCATCAGAAATGTTAACCGGATCGTTTGAAGTGACGACATACCGGATTTCCGGATGCCGGTTTTCTATTAAAGCATCGTGCGCTTTGTTATCCATGATGCGCTTTCCGCTTTCAAGGTCTTCAACTTCTGCCGAAAAATCAATTGCTTCAATTCCTGTCACTTTATCTTCATTCAGTTCAAGTGTTGTTTCGCAACTGAAAGTTTGGGCTTCCATTTCCCAATCGTGTGCCGATGAAGTGCCGGAAACCAATAATTTACTGTTTTCCGAATCTAAAATAAAATCCTGCTGAGCAGTTGCACTTATTGCGATCACTGCTGCCAGCATACTTAAAACAAGATATTTAATACTTAACCTTTTCATTATTTCTAAACTTTAATTAATTACTTTCTCTTCTATCCTACATATCCTATCGTTTTAGTAGGA
>CAYUBV010000300.1:0-3516 GCA_964443035.1 uncultured Tangfeifania sp. | reverse complement strand
TCGCCGCTGGTGAGGAGTTCGTACCGGGCCGAAGAGCATGTGAATGCATAAACAGTTTAAAGTCCATAGTTGTGGCAGATTTTAATTATACCGATATTGGTCTGAAAGACTACAAAGAGGTTTGGGACCTTCAGGAACAAATCCTTGCAGAAATAGTAGCAGAAAAACGGGAAACCAAAAAAGCGTCTCCCAAAAATCAATTTATTCTGGTGGAACATCCGCATGTTTACACGCTGGGGAAAAGCGGCGACGAAAAAAACCTGCTGGCACAAGGAGAATTCCTGGATAAAATTGAAGCTACTTTTTATAAAATCAACCGGGGAGGAGATATTACTTACCATGGCCCGGGGCAAATTGTGGGATATCCCATTATCGATCTGGAATATTTTCAGCTGGGTGTACGCGAATACATCGCAAAAATGGAGGATGCCATTATTGCCACCCTGGCAGAATATGGACTGGAAGGGAACCGGAAAAAAGGGGCAACAGGCGTTTGGCTCGATGCCGAACACCCGTCGCGGGCACGGAAAATATGCGCCATTGGTGTGCGGGTTAGCCGCTACGTTACCATGCACGGTTTCGCACTGAATGTAAACACCGACATGCGCTATTTTAGTTATATCAATCCCTGCGGATTAACTTTTGGCGTAACTTCCATCCGGCAGGAACTGGGGAAAGAAGCCTCAATGGAGGAGGTAAAAAAAATCTTACAGGAAAAATTCAACCAGGTGTATTAGCACCACTATTCAACAATTATTTACATTGAAAATTTTAAAAAGATGAAGGACGCATTTAACAAATGGGTACTGGTTATAGTACTTACTGGCCTGGGATTGGTTCCAGCCAGCATTTTTGGACAAGAAAGTGATAACTCCGAAGGCTACCCGCTGAAAGTAGTATGTTATAACCTGCGGTTTGGCGAACTGGCTTCGCTGGAAGAACTCGCAGAGTATATTAAAAGTGAAAATCCGGACGTTGTGGCGTTGCAGGAGGTGGATGTGCGTACCAACCGCGATCGGGCGCCGCATCAAAATGGCAAGGATTTTATCACCGAACTGGGCTACCTCACCGGCATGCTCACTGCTTACGGACGCACGATCGATTATTCGGGGGGATACTACGGGATTGGTATTTTGTCGAAATACCCGTTTGAACAAACCCGTAAAATAATGCTCCCGATTCCCGAAGGTTCAAGGGAACAACGGGCCCTTTTACTGGCTGATGTTGAACTGCCCGGCGGAAAACGGTTTACCTTCGGTTCCACCCACCTCGATCATTCCTCCTCGGACGTTCGAAAAGTTCAGGTGGAAGCGCTAAACGATGCCCTTGCCGATAATCCGCTACCATTAATTGTAGCCGGCGATTTTAATGCCCGGCCCGATTCTCCTGAGATAAAAAACGGGATGAAAAATTTCGAACAAGCCTGCAGCCCCGGGTTCACCATCCCGGTGGACAAACCAAAATCAAAAATCGATTATATTTTTTATGCACCGTCCAACCGGTGGAAGGTAATAAGTTCAGAAACTCCACACATAACTTTATCCGATCATTTACCGGTAACTGCCGAAATAGAATTGCACTGACAGAAATACCGTAAAAAGGCAACTTTCCACCCTCCTCCCGAAAATTTTTATTGCCCTTTATTGTATTAAAAAAAGAATAGGTACTCCCCCAAACGCCCAATACCTTTTTTTACTGAACCGTTATATCATCCATTCTCCCTGCCTCCGGTCCGGCTAAACCACCCACGTACGGGATATTTTAACCTGCCTGTTTCTAAATCATGAACATTTGTTTCCTCTGCCTTCCTGTCTCAAACACAAGTTACTAAAAAATAGGGCTTTCGTATCATCACTTAGAAATAAATTTACAAAGACTGGCAAATAAATGTTAAAATATTTTTAAGATTAACGTTTTTTCACTTTCTTGCGCCACTATTAAGTCAAAAATGAAAACAATGAACACAACAGAGAAACGTGTGAATCATATTGTTATCCCCATAAATCATTCAACAAATTTTTATGTAATCCCTGTTGGAAAATAATAACAGGAAAAAGGAGTAAGTAAACAATATAAATGCAGAAAGGAGGTATTTATGAAGAAACAGCTGCCTGTGGGCAGAAATATGCTTTAATAATTGAAATATTTTAAAACGAGATGTAGCGTGCAAAACCAAGCGGAAATAACATTATTATAAAAGAAGGATTAACTCGTATAGTTCCGTTTTTGTGTTTGCATGAATTTTACCAAGTAAATAATTTCAGATAAATTTTTAAACAAAAAATCAATGAAAAAGTTGAGAATCATAATATTATTAGCCCTTGTGGTTTTTGGATTCCAATTGCATGCCCAGGACAGAACGATTGAGGGTACCGTAAAAGATGTATCCGGAGAACCCATTCCATTTGTAAATGTGGTAATTAAAGGTTCAACCATTGGAACTGCAACAAACGACCAGGGGGAATTCGAAATTACAATTAGTGAAGATGAAACCCTTATCTTCAGCAGTATGGGATACAAAGACAACGAGGTAAGCACAAAGGGAAAAGACCAGATGGAAGTTGTATTAATAGAAGACAACATTGCCGTGGAAGAGGTGGTTGTTATGGGGTACAACGAGGTGGAAAGAACACACCTTGCTTCTTCGGTCGAATCATTTGAAATGGACAAGGTAAAATCGCGTCCAATTTTCAAGCTGGAAGAAAGTTTCAGCGGTACCATTGCAGGCGCCACGCTTATGCAGGGAAGTAACCTCCCGGGAAGTATTCCGGGCGACATTCAAATCAGAGGTTTGAGCACGCTGCAAAATGCCGATCCGCTGGTTATTGTGGACGGGATGGAACAATCGTTGACCGACATTGACCCGAACCAGATTAAAAGTATCAGCGTATTGAAGGATGCCGCTTCGGCCTCTATGTACGGTTCGCGTGGTGCAAACGGGGTAATTATTATTGAAACAGAACGTGGTTCTACCGGTGAATTTAAAGTAGATCTGCACTCATGGGTTGCCATGCAGTCTCCAATTGACCTGCCAAACTTCGTGAACTCAGCCGATTATATGCGGCTAAACAACGAGGCAAGATCGATACAGGGACAATCGGAACTGTTTGACCAAAGTGATATTACCGATGCCGAAAACGGCGACGCACCAAATACCGACTGGTTAGGTGCTGTTATGCAACAAACATCGCACTCCTACAACAATTCCGCCAATATTTCAGGTGGGGGCGGTGTCGGAACTTTTAACCTGATGCTCGGGCAGGTGACCGAAAACGGGCTGAATCCCCAGGAAGGGACCCAAAAATTCAGCGCGAGGTTCAATACAAATATTAACATTGCCGACCGTTTTGTGCTTTTGGCCGATTTTTATGCCCACAGGCTGCAGGTCGATCGTTTATATGCCAATTCAGACGGCCACGGGCTTTATGAGAATGCCTGGAAAATGAACCCAACCCAGGAAATTTATTATGAATCGGATCTGCCGAATCATTACAAACTGCATAATAACCTGAACCC
>CAYUBV010000299.1:0-3521 GCA_964443035.1 uncultured Tangfeifania sp. | reverse complement strand
AGTAATCTCTCCCGCTCAGTGGTAAGAGAATCAATCTGCTGAATCATTTCCGGCGGATAAGTTTCGGCAGGTTTTATTCCGGCAGCATTTTCATAAGCGCCACGGGCTTCTGCCAGTTCTTCAGCCTGAAATAACCTGTCGGCAGCAGCAACAGCTTCGCGATATTGTTCATCAAGTTGTGCGCGCTCTTCAAAAATACCATCGATTTCATCAATCCGGTCTTCCGGATATTTTTCGCCGGATTTAACTGAAAGTGCTTCCTGGTATCTGGTTCTGGCCTGTTCCAGTTCTTCGGCATCAAAAAAATTGTCAGCTTCAGCAATCAACCCGGCATATTGCTCATCAAGATTCTGCTGAGCCAGGATTTCATCAATCTCATCTATTCTTGAAGTTGCATGATCGTCATCCGGTTTTATCTCCAAAGCCTGGGTATACAAATTTTTTGAATTCCCGTACTTCTCTTCATCAAATGCAACATCGGCCTGACTGATAACACGGGCAAAATTGCGCTCTGTTTTTAACAGGTCACTGATTTTGGCAATCTGCTCGTTGGGCCATTCTTCATCGGAGAAAAGTTCAACTGCCTGCCGGTAATCCGCCAGCGCTTCCTCCAGCCGATCCCTTTTAAAAGCCCGGTCGGCCGATTTAATTAGCCGGTCGTATAACGTACGGTTTGCCAGTTCGTACATTAAATCATTAATTTCCCGGATTTTTGTGGTAGCCACCTCATCGCCGGGTTTGAATGTCAGCGCTTTTTCGTAAAAAGAAATGGCCTCTTCGTAGAATTGTTTTTCAAAATTCACTTCTGCCTGAAATATAGCATCCTTATAACTTTGTAACTGGGCAGCATTTTCGGTCTGCCTTGAAAGTATGTTATTCACTTCTTCGAGACGTTCTTTCGGGTAAGCTTCATTTTGTTTGAGCGCTATGGCTTGTTCGTATCCCGATTTTGCCTCCTTATACAGCAATTCATCAAAAGCATTGTCCGCCTTTGTTATCAACTCTTCATATTGCTGCCCAACAAGTTGCTCATCTAATATTTGATCAATTTCTTCAAGCCGGGTTATCGCGTGTTGATTATTGGAATTTATAGAAAGTGCCCGCTGATAAGAGCTTCTGGCTTCCTCAAACTGGTTTCGCTCAAACTGTAAATCGCCTTGTTTTAAAAGCGATTCCAGGCGTTCAGCCAAAGCCTGTTCCATTTCTTCGGCCACCATGAGCAGCCCCAGCAAATCATTGATTTCGGCAATCCGGTCTTTGGGATATTGTTCTTTGGGAAAAATTTTGCTTGCAGCCTGATAGCCATCGAGCGCATTGAGAAACTGCTCGTTATTGTATTCTTCTTCAGCCTGTTCGAGCAACTGATCGTACTCCTTCTGCAGTTCGGCCCGCTCTGCTTTTGTTAAAGTAGCCAGATAATCTGCTTCTCTGTCAATCATCTGTGACTGCAATATGGCCTGGTCAATCAGATGCTTTATCTGGGCATTGTTGTAATATACATCCGAAATAAAATTATCGACGTCCGCACTGTAATAAATCTTTAAAACGGTATTTTCTGAAAAAGTTTTATCGATGCCGGGGATTTCAGTAAACAGATTTATATCGACAGGAAAAGGAGGAAACAATGGATCGGATTGCAAAACATCGCGCGGAACATTGGTGTTCACTACTATTTTCTGCGGAAAATTATCATCGCGGGTAAAAATCAGGGTGAATTCGTGGTTGTAATTTAATTCTACTTTATAGCGTCCGTTGGAACCGATTCCGTAATTATCCATCCGCTGTCCGTCGCGGTACATTTGAATGTAAGCACCTTCAACCGAACCTTCTTCAACCGTTACAGTGCCCTGAACGGTTAAACCGTTGCTCCGCTGGGCAATTGTAGGGAAGGTAAGTAAAGTAAATAAAATGCCGGTCAGCAATATTTTGATAGTATTCAACTTCATATACTTCTTCTCTGTTTATGGGAAACGAAAATATAAACAATTAATTATTCCCGAAACTTTATTTAAGGGTGTATTTTTGGCATTTATTTATTCGATTGTGGCGGTATTTATCAGAAATGTATTAGTTTTCCGTTTCAATCGACCAAAGATATTTTTTGAATGAAACGCGAGGCCAGTCTGTTTGCAGCACTTTTCCCGATTTTATTGCTGATTGCATTGTTAACTTTCAATGTTCTTTTTTTTGAAGACACACTTTCAGGTGCCAATCAGATTGCATTGATGCTGGCTGCCTCGGTTGCAGGATTAATTGCGCACCGCCTGGGATTTCGCTGGGCAAAAATAAGGGAAAAAATCGTTTCCACAATTGGTTCGGCCATGCCTTCCATCCTTATTCTGCTTTTAATTGGTTCGCTGGCCGGAACCTGGATGATTAGCGGAGTTGTTCCGGTAATGATTTATTATGGTCTCGACATAATCAATCCAAAACTGTTTTTATTTACGGCCGTGGTCGTAAGCGCTATTGTGAGTGTTGCCACGGGCAGTTCGTGGTCTACCATTGCTACAATTGGAGTTGCGCTACTTGGAATTGGAAAAGCCATTGGGTTGAATGAGGCAGTTGTGGCAGGCGCCATTATCAGCGGCGCTTATTTTGGCGATAAAATGTCGCCGTTGAGCGACACGACCAACCTGGCGCCTGCAATGGCCGGAACAGATTTGTTCACACACATCAGGTACATGTTTTACACTACCGTTCCGTCACTGATAATTTCGTTAATTATTTTCTTAGCAATCGGTTTCAATTCCAATTTTTCATTTGCCCTGGAAAATGTAGGAACAGTAAAAACTGCCATCGAAGGAACTTTCAATACAAATCCGCTGCTTTTTCTGGTCCCGGTATTCCTGCTGACCATCATCATTTTAAAAGTTCCGCCGCTGCCGGCATTATTGGCAGGGACACTTTTGGGCGGCATTTTTGCTGTTATTTTTCAGCCGGAAATTATTAAAGATGTTGCCGGAATAACAGAAAACTATGCCAAAGCGTCCTACATTTCCATAATGCAGTCCATGTTTGGCAATGTAATACTTGTAACAGCCGATGAAAATGTAAATGAACTGCTCAGCACTTCAGGAATGCGCGGAATGCTCGATACCGTTTGGCTGATTCTTTCGGCCATGGTTTTTGGCGGGGTGATGGAATCAGCCGGGCTTTTGCAACGTATAACAAGGCCGATTGTGAAATATGCCAAAAGCACCGGCAGTCTGGTTGCGTCCACTGCCGGAACCTGCCTGTTTTTCAACGTTACTGCGTCCGACCAGTACATCGCCATTGTGGTTCCGGGCCGGATGTACCGGAAAACTTACGAGGAGCAGGGATTGAAACCGGAAGTTTTAAGCCGGACGCTGGAGGACAGCGGCACCATGACTTCGGTACTCATCCCGTGGAATACCTGCGGTGCCACACAATCGCGTGTTTTGGGCGTTGCTACAACTGATTACCTGCCTTATGCTTTCTTCAATTTAATCAGCCCGCTGATGACGATTTTGTTTGCCTATCTGAATATAAAAATCAGGAGA
>CAYUBV010000298.1:2431-3531 GCA_964443035.1 uncultured Tangfeifania sp. | reverse complement strand
CCGGCTTCAATTCCTTCGAAACTTACTTTTTGCCAGCTCGGTAAAAACAGATCACCCAGCTCGGCCCGGATGCGGTAAGTCCCGTTCCGGACATTTATTTCGTATTCATAAAAATTATCCGGATTACGAACCTCTGCAGGAGTGTCTTCAAAGAGTACTTTTTTAACCCGCGCGTTCCCCTTCTCTCCTTTGTTTACCCAATCGGTTTTGCCGGCAGTATTCCATCTTCCAAAATTCCAACCCTTCCCGGAGTATGATTCCCAACAGGCGATATTTTTTTGGTTTCCGTTTATCCGGCGCGGGCGGCCAAAATAAATCCGGCCTTTCGAAAAAGTTTTGCTGTAATTTGAACCTCCCTGAAAATAGAGTTCGTAAATCTGGGGGAAACCGTTGACAACATTATTGAAACGTTCAGAAAAACCGGGAACATTATCGGAATGAATTACAACAAACTGCAGGTGCCCCCATTCTGAATCGCCCCAAATTGTTCCGATGGGTTCGCCTCTTACCAGCTCCTGTCCTTCTTTCACAACCACATTTTTTTTGAAAAGATGATTGTAGAGATAAAAAATGCCGGGCTGGGAATTACTTTGCAGCAACACGCAGGCCTGCTGTTTATCTTTGCCCAAATCTTCTTCCACCCAAACCACCGTAGAATTTTCAATGGCCAACAGCCAGTGCTTTTCGATACCGAGGGCATCGTGCAAATCAAAACTCATTCCTTCGTACGAGCGATAAAAAGATTCTCCGTTTTTTTCTTCCTCACCCAAATACGAAAACATATATGTATCTTCCTCTGTGCTCCACAAAAACCCGTCGTTGTAGCTCACCGGGAATATATACTGACGAAAGTCGAGCAGCGGTTCCCGAAAATTGCTCAGGCAAACCAGCGCATCTTTTTTTAACAGACCATGCACTTTTTTGTCGGTTGTCAAAGCTTTCACATTTTTATTGTCGGCTACAAACAGGCGGATTCCATCGCTGGTTTTGGCAGGTGTCCGGCGGCTGACTTTCAGCCAGAGTGTGTCCGCTCCAACTGCCAGTTGATTAAAATGATTCTCCACCTTCAACAGCCTTACTGTTTGATTGTTAAAACGAAT
>CAYUBV010000298.1:1239-2331 GCA_964443035.1 uncultured Tangfeifania sp. | reverse complement strand
TCGTTCAGTTTTTCCTGTTCTCCCGTTAAAACAGGCACAAAACTAACACCATCGGTTGTAAAGTTTTCTTTTGAAATTCCGGCGGCTTCGCAAAATGTGGGAAGAAAATCGTTAAACGAGAGCAATGCACCGGTGGTGAGTTTATTTTTTATTTTTTCGGGCCAGCTTACAATCATGGGCACCAGATTGCCGGCATTTATCGACTGCCCTTTGGCACCTTTTACTTTTCCGTAGGTTGTAGCTGAAATCACCGTAGGATGTGTACCATTGTCGGCAGTAAAAATAAAAAGTGTGTTATCCCATTCATTATTTTCTTTCAATACCTTTTCAATCTGCCCGACAATTTTGTCGGTATATGTCATCATGTCGGCAAAATAAGCGGTGTCATTTTCATAACGCCTTTCAGGGTTTGCCCATTCCGGGGAATCGGGAGTTGGAACAAACGGATCGTGCACCAGCACCATCGGATAGTAAATAAAAAAGGGTTTTTCTGAACCGGCATTTTTTTCGATGAAATCGCAGGCGAAATCAGCAAAAATCTGTGGTCCGTACATATCCGGATCGCGCGGCAAATCCTGGCCGTTTTGCGTGATGAGTGCATTGGCAAAACGTTCCCCTTCGGCACGGGTATGGTGAAGTTGCCACAAACAATATTCATCGAATCCGAATTGATACGGACGGTCGGTGTCCTGGTTTCCCGGATTATTTCTGTTGAGGCCGTTCAACTGCCATTTTCCGGTAATGCAGGTAGCATAACCGGCTTCTTTCAGCACGTTTCCAAATGTTTGCTGATTGGGATTGAGGTAGCCAAAATCTTCATAATTCCGGTAATTGTACTCACCCGTCATAATTTTTACCCGCGACGGCGTACACAAAGGCTGCGAATAACAGTTTGTAAACCGGACTCCGGATTCTGCCAGCCTGTCAAGATTGGGTGTATCGTATTCTGTACTTCCGTTTACTCCCAGGCATTCATACCCCATGTCGTCGGCCATGATTAGCACAATATTGGGTTGTTGTTCCGGGTTATCGCAGGAAGCTGTTGAAATCAGCAAAAACAATAAAAATGACAGTAAATATGTTGTTCTGTTT
>CAYUBV010000298.1:0-1139 GCA_964443035.1 uncultured Tangfeifania sp. | reverse complement strand
TCATTTTATGGAATGTTTAAAGTGTCGCGTTCGAAAATGTGTTTTTCCAGTTTTTCAGCCAGATTCACAACCAGCTTTTTGTTTTCTCTCTCCTCTGAAATGTTTACCGTCTCCTCCGGGTCGTTTTCCAAATCATACAGCATTCGTGCCTCAACTTCGCCTGAATTGTCGTTGTACCACTGTGTATAAGTATGAGTTTGTGTCACCACTGTTTCACCCCGGATCCACCGGCTGTAAATTGCTTCTTTCCATTGCTGTTCAGGATTTTCAGAAAGCGGCACAAAACTTTCCCCCTGCAGGTGAAATGGTTTTTCCAGACCGGCCAGTTCACACAGTGACGGGTAAATATCGACATATTCCACCAAAGCGTCGGTTTTAATATTCGCTTTTTTTCCGGGCGCTTTCAAAATCAGCGGCGCATGCAACACTTTTTCAAAATTACAGTGCTTGCACCACAATCCGTGTTCACCCAAATGCCAGCCATGATCTCCCCATAAAATGACAATGGTATTTTCTGCCATCCCCAAATCTTCCAACTTATTCAATACTTTTCCAATCTGCGCATCGGTATAGCTCACGCAGGCATAATACCCGTGAATTAATTTCCGCATGAAATCTTCTTCCATCGGTCCCTGGTCGGGAACATCTGTATAATTGCGCAATTCGCCAAAGTTGTGCATGGACTGGTCGGGCGCTCCTTCAGGCTTTTTCATGTAAGCCGGCAATTCAATCTCATCAAAATCATACAAATCCCAGTATTTTTTGGGAGCGTTAAAAGGCAGGTGCGGTTTCAAAAATCCCACTGCAAGGAAAAAAGGTTCTTCCGAATTTTTAAAATGATCCAGTTTTCGCATTGCTTCATCGGCAATCATTCCATCGGGGTAAATATGATCGGGTGCCTCAGGCGCTTCAAACGAAGGACCGTTAATTCCGTTTCCACCCGGCCGCGGCTCAATCACTTCATGCGATTCAGGTAAAACGTAGGCCTGCCAGCCCTGCCAGTCGCCTTTAGGCGACCAGGGAGTTTCCGACCAGCTTCCCTGTCCGTCGGTAATATGATGATAGATTTTACCCAGTGAAACAGTGTGATATCCATTGTTTTTGAAATGCATGGGCAAACTCACCACACCCGGCACATC
>CAYUBV010000297.1:0-3541 GCA_964443035.1 uncultured Tangfeifania sp. | reverse complement strand
GCCGTATGGCACCAGATCCTAAGTCTGGCGCGTCTACCAATTCCGCCACGTCCGCGAAAAACAGGCCGCAAAGGTAAATATTTTTTTTGACCGGGGAAAATTATTTCCACTCCACGATGCTGCCTCTTTTGTCATCCTGAAGTTCGTCGGGAATGTCCTCTTTTATTTCGCGCCAAAGCAGGTTGATGAGTTTGTGTTTGGCAAAATGACGGGAATATACCAGGCTCACTTCGCGCAGCGGATGCGTGTTGGTAAAAGAACGAACATTGTTGAGCCGTCTTTCTGACATGCCATATTTTGCCAGCTCCGGAATAAGTGTAATGCCGCCTTCTCGGTCTACAATATTCATGAGGGTTTCCAGCGAGCCTGCTTCAAAATGGAAAGGCAGTTTGCTGTCGGTTGTTCCCAAAAAAGAGCAAAGGTTTACCACCTGGTCGCGGAAGCAGTGGCCATCGCTCAACAACCAGATTTCCGGGGTGGCAATGTCTTTTACGGTAATATTTTTTTGTTTGTGAAGTTTATGACCGGGGTTTGCGTAAATGAGCATCTCTTCGTAAAAAACCGGCTTTTCCAGAATTTTTTCCTCTTTGAGCGGGGTAACCAAAATACCCACATCAATTAAATCCCTGTTCAGCAGGTTGACAATGTTTTCGGTGGTTTGCTCCACTACTTTTATCAGAATATTCGGGTATTTCTTTTTGTATTTTCCTATGAAAATTGGAAGCAGATAGGGTGCGAGCGTTGGAATAATTCCGATGCGCAACAGCCCGGTTACCTGGTTTTTATGTTCTTTTACAATGTTATCGATTTCTTCAGATTGTTTGAGAATAACCCGTGCCTGATCGATAATGCGTATGCCAACATCGGTTGGAATCAGTGGTTGCTTGCTGCGGTCGAAAATGATGATTTCAAGTTCCTCCTCCAGCTTTTTTATTTGCATCGAAAGCGTGGGCTGGGTAATAAAACACGACTCGGCGGCTTTGCCAAAATGCCGGTAGGTATCAACGGCAACAATATATTCCAACTGGGTGAGCGTAATCATATCGAAGAAAATTTTCGGCTAAAAGTAGGAATAATCTGTTTTCTTCGGAAAGAAAATCTTTGAGAATTTGTTCATTTCAATTTAAACGGTTTGCTGCCGGTACCATTCGAAGCCTGCAACACTCAGGGCTTGTGCGATATTCATCGATTTGCACCCGCCGGGCATCGGAATAAAAATGCGCTTTTTGCTTTTTTGAATTATTTCCGGCGGAAGACCATGGGATTCGCTGCCGGCCAGTAAAATCATTTGCTGAGGGAGTTTTTCGTGGTACATATTTTTTGCGCCTTCGCAGGTTTCAAGAACAACCAGTTGATTTTCGCCCGAATTGATAAATGCAAAAAAACTTTCCGTCGAAAGTATTTCCCAGTGGGCCTGGTCAAAAGAAAAACCGGCCGTTTTTTTAATTTTTGATTCCCTGTAAGTTGGTTCATCCTTCACAAAAAGAATTTTTTCAGCACCCAAATTATGACCCAAACGAATTATTTTTCCCAGGTTCGAGGGACTTTTTACCTCCCAGGCAGCCAAAATTATTTTTGCATTCTCAGGTACTGTTTTCACTACCTGTTCGTTAAAAAAACTTACAGAGTTGGTTTTCATTTTGTAGTGGTGTTTTATTCCGCGATAAAATTATAATTTTGTGCAAAACTTAAAAGATGAGATTTCAAACATATTTTTCAATACTGCTGATAGGGCTGTTTTTTGCAGCGTGCGGGCCATCGGATGAAGAAAAAGCAGGGGCAAAAGTGAATCGGGCTAAGTCATTGTTAGAAAAAAATGATACAACTGCCGCGCTGCGTCATCTCGACAGCATTCCAAAATTGTATCCCGAAGCGGTTTATGCGGTAAATGCGGCTAAAAATCTGCAAACTGAAATCAATTTCAGTTTGCTTCACGGAAAAGAAGCGGAGCTGGATTCGCTGCAACTGAAAATTGCGGAGTTGGAAAAACCTTTCAAAAAGGAGAAGACAGAGTTCGACCGCTATACTCAGTACATTCATAAGCGTCAGGATTTTGAGCGGGCTTGGGATCGCTCCTATATAAAAGTGCACCTGGATGAAAGGGGTGAAATTTACCTGAGCAGCAATTATCACGGCGAAAACTGGCTGAACCACACCGCTCTGCGGGTTTACGACCAGGGCGACGATGCCAAAACCGAAGAAATTCCGGTTGGAAGTGTGGATAACCACCGCAGTGAATTTATGGATGCAGTGTGGGAGAAAGTTTCCTATCGCGACGGAAAAGACAACGGGGTAATGGAATTTATTGCCAATAATATTGACAGGCGTTTAAAAGCTGTTTTTCTGGGCGATGAATACTATTATATCATTCTTGAAACTTACGATAAGAATGCCGTAAAAAGTGCGCTCGAATTGTCGAAAGTCCTGAAAAAAAGAAACCGGCTTGAAAAAGATATCAACCGGCTTCAGGAAAAGTTAAATGTGAATTAAATAATTGCTTCCACTGCCTCAGGCGGCTGGGCAAGCACAGCTTTTTCGCCGTTTATTACAATGGGCCGTTTGAGCAGGCGCGGATTTTCAACCAGTATTTTTATCCATTCATCATCGGTGAATTCTTTGCCTTTGAATGCATCTTTGTAAAGTTTTTCCTGAGTGCGCACAAAATCGAACGGTTTTTCACCTGTTTTTTGAATCACTTCGCGCAATTCGTTTTCGGTTAATCCTTCGGTCATGTATTTTTTTAGTTCGATATCGTACCCTTTTTCAGCCAAATATTTTAGCCCCGCACGGCTTTTGGCGCATCGCGTATTGTGATAAATTTTCATAACAAAATGATGTTTCTTTTTTATGTAATTGTAATAATCTTCCTGGGCCCGGTATTTTGAGTCCTGGCTTCGCTGGTTGTAATTATTCTGAAGCTCGGGATCGAGAATGCGTGCTTTTGAGTTGTCCCGGAGTTGAATTTTCAGCATTTCTTTTAGCTCCGACTTTATATTTTCATCATAAACGGGGCAGGCCACTTCTATTCTGCGGTTCAGGTTTCGCGGCATCCAGTCGGCCGAAGAGATGTACATTTTTTCATCGCCATCGTTTCCAAAAAGAAATATGCGCGAATGCTCGAGGTACTTGTCGACAATGCTGATGGCAGAAATATTTTCATCCAATTTCTTTTTGTCGAGTTTTAGCCCGAAAATTCCCCTGACGATTAATTCTGTTTTTACACCTGCTTTGGCGGCTTTGTAAATTTTCTTCATCATTCGGGGGTCGATGAGGCTGTTCATTTTCAGAATCATCCAGGCATTTTTCCCCTGTTTGGCCAGTTCAATTTCCTGCTCGATGTTCTCCACAAAGTGGTCGCGCATGTAAAACGGGCTCACTACCAAATGCTTGTAATTGTAATGTTTATAGTTGTGTTTGAAAAAATCGAAAATCTTTTCTACCTCGTCAGCAAGGCGCGGGTCGGCAGTCAGCAGGCCGTCGTCGGCATAAACATTGGCAGTGCCTTCATGGAAATTACCGGTTCCGATGTAGGCGTAATTCC
>CAYUBV010000296.1:0-3548 GCA_964443035.1 uncultured Tangfeifania sp. | reverse complement strand
ACTAGTTCGGGGGACATGCCCACATTACCGGTTGTGGTTTTCAAGCTCTATGCATTGGTTGTGTATAATGAATTCATTGAACTTCTGGAAAAGGTCAGTCCCGCCCTTCCCCCGGCCCTTCCTTACGATCAAAATGCAGCAGTGAAAGATAAAAAAATTCTAACACTGATTTTGACCCTTAGAAATCTCTTCCGGGAAAATCGATCAATAGCTGGCCGAATGCTGGCACAGTTGCCTCCTGTGGAATCAACTTATTCCGTTTCCAACAGATGTCGAATTCTCAAAGCCCTGATCAGGATGTATGAAAGTCCGGATAGCCGGTATCTGAATTTTTATGGTCCACCAGGATCTATTCCTACAGTTTCCTATTGTCGGGTTTTAAGGCAAATGGAAAATCCTGAGATAAATACTATTGATTTCAGAGGAAAAGCGGTCTTTGTTGGATATTCTGAACAGGCGTATCCCACTAATAAGGATGGATTTTACACCTCCTTTTCTCAACCCAGCGGGATTGATATCTCAGGTGTTGAGATGACAGCCACAGCATTTGCAAACTTGATAGAGGACAGTCCGATCCATCCTTTTCCCCTGGCCCGTCATGTGGCCTTTATTTTACTTTGGGGATTTCTGCTGGGTCTTGTTTTTTATCTTTTCTCCGCACCCTTTTCTCTTCTGGGTGTTATGGGGATAAGCCTTATATGCTTTGCATATGTTCAGTACCAATTTAACACCCATTTTATCTGGATCCCTTTTATCATTCCAATATTTGTGGAATCACCCCTGGCCTTTTTCGGGACCGTTTTATGGAAATATGGTGAAACTAAAAAAGAGCGTGAGAACATCCGAAATGCATTTGGATATTACATTCCCAACAATGTGATTGACCAATTGGTGAAAAGCATTGCCAGAAATAAAACAGATACCCAGATGGTTTATGGGACCTGTCTGTGCACCGATGCAGGTCGTTATACCAGTTTGTCTGAAACCATGTCCCCCAGGGAACTTTCCCAACTTATGAATCGGTATTATAAAGTTCTTTTTATGCCGGTGAAAGCAAATGGCGGAATTGTTATCAATATCGTAGGCGATTCCATGCTGGCACTTTGGGCCAAAACATATCCAGATCCACATCTGAGGAAGAATGCCTGCGCAGCTGCTCTGGAGATTTCCAAGGCAGTGGCCAGGTTCAATAGTTCCATAGGAAACATTCAACTGCCTACCCGCATCGGTTTACACCATGGACAGGTTTCTTTAGGAAACATCGGCGCTATTGATCATTATGAATACCGACCCACAGGGGACATCGTAAACACAGCCTCAAGGATGGAAGGGCTGAATAAATATTTGGGCACAGAGGTGTTGGTGTCAGAAGAAGTCATCATCAATTTAAAGGGGTTTCTTGCAAGGAATATGGGACATTTTTTTCTGTCTGGAAAGTCAGTGGCTGTGGGTGTGTGGGAATTGATTTGCCCCATGGATGAGTCAACAGAGCAGCAAAGAGCAGTTTGCCGCATTTTTTCCCAAGCTTTAAAAGCTTACCAGTCACAATTGTGGGATGAGGCAATGAATCTTTATTATCAGGTCTTGGGGATAAAAAATCAGGATGGACCTTCTCTTTTTTATCTGAACCTTATTGAAAAATACAGGACAACCCCGCCTGGCAGATTCTGGGAAGGGGTTGTCCGTATGGAAAAAAAATAAGGGGGTGGGTGGAATGAAAAATGCCTATTTTAGAAGATGGATTTTTTTATGGCTTCTGATTTGTACTTGTCCGGTTTCGATTGCCCTATCCTCAGAAATTTGTGAGGAACCGATCGGCAAGGTGGTGTCTGTGCAAGGGAAGATTGAAGTTCGGAGAGCCGGTCAAGATCTCTGGCAGAAGGTTCGCTTGAACCAAAATCTCTGCCCGGGGGACATGATCAGAACCGGGGAACGAAGCCGGGCTGCCATCATGCTTGTCAATGAATCCAGTCTTCGCCTGGACCACATGACCACCCTGACTATCCATGTTCATTCAGAAAAAAAGAGCTCGTTTGTTGACCTTCTCAAGGGGGGTATCCATTTTTTTAGCCGGGTGCGGCAGGGATTGAAGGTGATGACCCCTTTTGTTAACGGTTCCGTGGAAGGCACAGAATTTTATGTAAGGGTGGAACCTGATCATACGTTACTTTCCGTATTTGAAGGTCAGGTCCTGGTTGCTAACGATCAAGGAGGCATTTCATTGTCAAACGGTCAGTCTGCCCTGGCCAGGGCGGGACAGGAACCTCATCTGCGGATCATTGCCCACCCCAGGGAGGGAGTCCATTGGGCCCTGTATTATCCTCCTCTGCTGGACTATCAGTCGGATGATTTTCCCGGCAAAATAGAAAATGACTGGCAGGCAATGGTTCGCAGATCCCTTGGACACTACTGGAAAAATGATATTTTTAAGGCCTTTACAAGCCTTGATCAGATATCTGGTGATATCAGCGATCCAAGGTTTTTCATCTATCGTGCAGGGCTGCTACTGGGAGTGGGACGTTTGGATGAAGCCAGAAAGGATATCCAGAAAGCGGCAAGGCTTGAACCCAAGGACAGCCAATCTTTTTCCCTGGAATCGATTATCGCAATTGCCTTGAATCAAAAAACCCAGGCTCTCCATCTGGCAAAAAAGGCTGTTGAATTGGATAAGGCTTCAGCTAGTGCCCGGATAGCCCTTTCCTATGCTCAACAATCCCTGTTCGACCTCAATGGCGCCTTGGAAAGCCTTAAAGAAGCGGTGGCGCTGGATACTGAAAATGGATTGGCTTGGGCAAGGCTTTCGGAGCTCTTTTTATCTGTTGGAAATTTAAAAAAAGCCCTTGAAGCCGCTAAAAGATCAGCTGCATTGAATCCTTTTCTGGAGAGGTCCCAGACAGTTCTGGGGTTTGCCTATATCGCCCAGATAGAAACCCGGAATGCTGCGCTTTATTTTAGGAGAGCCATTGAGTTGGATCCTTCAGCCCCTCTTCCCAGGTTGGGTCTTGGTCTGGCCCTTATTCGGGAAGGACAGTTGAAAGAGGGGCGTGGTGAGATTGAAGTGGCTGTCAGTCTTGATCCCGGGAATTCCCTGATTCGCAGTTATTTAGGCAAAGCCTATTTTGAAGAAAAGCGTGATTCCCTGGCTGGAAATCAGTTCGTTCTGGCCAAAACTCTGGATCCTGGTGATCCTACCCCCTGGTTTTATGATGCCATCTTTAAACAGACGATTAATCGTCCGGTAGAAGCATTGCACGATCTTCAAAAATCCATTGAACTTAACGACAATCGGGCAGTGTATCGGTCCCGCCTCCTGCTTGATGAAGACCTGGCGACCCGCAGTTCAAGCCTCAGCCGGATATACAGCGATTTGCAATTCTCCCAGCTGGCACTTGCAGAGGGATATAAATCCCTGAATACCGACCCCTCCAACCACTCTGCCCACAGATTTCTGGCAAATTCCTATTCGGCTCTTCCCAGGCATGAGATTGCCCAGGTCAGTGAGCAGCTCCAATCCCAGCTGTTGCAGCCTATCAATATCCAGCCGGTAA
>CAYUBV010000295.1:0-3550 GCA_964443035.1 uncultured Tangfeifania sp. | reverse complement strand
TATATCCAATAAAATTGGGTACACCGAAATGATATTTCAATCCCGACCTGACAGCACAAGGTAAGCCCCGAACAATGCATCGTTAGTTGCTTCTGTCAGGGGGAAGAAGCCTTCTGTCATTTTTCCCGATTCCTGTTTGGGCGGGTGGAGCTCTTCCATTTCGTTTACAAAAGATTGAAAAGAGGTGCCTTTCCGGTAGAAAGTCTTAAACATTCCTTTGGCGCCCGGTGCGATCAGCTTTTTAACCTGCAGCGACAACAATCCCATGTTTTGCCGCAGGTTAATTTCGAGACACGGATTTACGCGCAGTTTGCCGTCAGTGTCGCGGTAAATAAGTGTGTCCACGCCAAAATGCCCTTCGTAATGTTGCGGCAGCGGACTTTCTTCCAGTATTTTAATCAGGGGCGATTGCAGCATTTCCGGAAGTTCTGCTGCCAGTTGCCTGGTTTCAGGAAGTGTATTTTCCGGCATGCTGTTCAGGAAGTTTCCCTGGTACTGCCCTTTTTGGTCGGTAAGAAAAATGCTTCTGCCTGCATACGAAATTTTGCCCTGTTTCAACTCGAACTGCAGTGCCATATCCAGCACTTTGTCGAGCAGCGGTTCGGCAATGGCATACCCCTGCTCGTTTACAATTCCCATCAGTTTTTCCCACACTTTGGGCACAACCGGTGTTTTGGTAATGGGCTGCAATCCACGACCTGAACTGCTCCAGGGGGCTTTTACCATGAGTTTTCCCCACCGTTCAATCAGGTTTTCAATTTCAGTTTGGGAGGTCACCACTTCAGGAAGCATTTGCAGCGGCATTGTTTTTTCGCCGGGGAAAAGCGGAAGCAAATTCTGCAAAATTCCCAGTGCAAATTTTTTCGAATAGAATTCGCGGTGTGCATGTTCCCAGCGGGCAACCGGTGATTCCCGAAACGCAGAAGAACAATTCTCTTTTAGCGGCCCGAGCAGTTTATGCATGGCCGGGCTCCATCCCCAGGGCAGCAACCGGTTGAGTTTTTCTCCGTTCAGTTTATTTTTTAGTGCCTCTTCCAACTGCATAAAACGGGGCAGCGGAATTCCCTGTTTTTCCATTTTTTGCAAATAAGCTTCTGCCGGCAATTTCCGAAGCAAAACAATGTCGTGCGGCTGTGCAAAAAAAAGGGGCAGGGTTCCCAAATCTTCCTCCATTTTTTGCAGCAACCGGTTGGGTTGCCACGATGTGGTTTCGTTGGCCACGGCATATTCGCACGTGGGATTAAAAAAATAAACATCGGGTTTTGCTGCTGTTGTCATAAACACAAAAGTAGAAAAGATTTGAAGAAGTCATTTTCAAAAAAAAATGCCACCCTTTCGAAATGGCATTTTTATGCTTCTTATAAAAAAGTATTACCTGGTAAGAATTGCTTTTGCTTTTTCGTCAAGTGCCTCTGTCATATAAGGTATTTTTGATATTTCTTCGGTTTCCCGGTTGGCCGAAACCAGGTCGCTTCTGTCCAGTTCGCCGAGGCTGAATTTGCGGGCACCTGCCATAAACTGTTGCAGTCCTGCACCGAGTTTGTCGGCATAGCCCATCATGGCCACAGCACCAAACGGTATGTTTTTCATTTCGTCGGCTCCCACTTTGTTCTGCACTGTTTCCCATTCCGCAAATATTTCCTCCGGGTAAATTCCGTATTCGGTAACCGAAGCAGGGAGTTTCTCCCAGTGTCCGCTCAACTCTGCTCTCCTTTCGGGGTAGAAAGTTGCTTCGATGTTACTGCCGAGGAATCCGGCAATCATTGGTGCGCGCCCCAGGCATACCAGTTTCGAGTAGGGTGCTCCTAACGACAAGGCTTTAAACAGATGGTCTTCACGCGCAAAACCACCTGCAAACGAGAGGTCGGGGACTTTTATGCCCTGTTTCTCAAGAATGGCAGCATATTCGTAAGCTTTTGCATGCAATGCCAGCGAGGGAATTCCCCAGTGCTGCATCATGTTCCAGGGGCTCATTCCGGTTCCTCCACCTGCGCCGTCAATGGTCAGCAGGTCGAGTTTGGCATCTGCCGAATAGCGTATGGCCATGGCGAGGCTCTCCATTCCGTATGCCCCTGTTTTCAGTGAGATGCGTTTGAAACCCAGCTTGCGCAGGTACGCCACGCTTTCCATAAAATTTTCGCGCACCGCATCAGACGAGTGGTGATTGGTGCTGCCCAACCGGCTGTGACGGGCAAACGAGGTAACCGAACGGTGTTCGTACCCTCTTATTACCACCGGGTTGTATGGATCGGGGTCCACTATGTAACCGCGGTCTTTTAGAAACTGTGCGTATTCCAGACTGCTTACCTGTATCTCGCCGCCGATATCTTTGGCGCCCTGTCCCCATTTCAGTTCAATAATAATGTCGTTTCCGTATTTCTCAATCAGGTATTCTGCAACGCCGTTGCGCGTGTCCTCTACGTTCATCTGTATAATTATGGCACCATAGCCATCGTAATAGCGTTTGAAATACCCGATTCGCCGCTCGAGTTCAGGCGCCGACCGAATCCTGCCTTTCTCCAGTTTCGATTCACGGTCGATACCTACCACGTTTTCACCTACAACAATCGGGAAACCCGCCAGTGCCGCGCCCACTGCAAACGAGGGCCAGTATTTTGCGGCAATAAATGTCGACCCCAGCGCGCCTGTCATTATCGGAACCCGGCATTTTGTTTTGATTTCGTTGCCAAATTCAGTTTCAATGTTCACATTCGTGAATATACAATCGTCCGGGTCGTCGCTAAGATTCTCAGGAACACCTTTCGAACCGTATGCATAGCCCTGTATTCGCAGGCCATGATAACCTGCACCCACCGAAGTAACATGACTGGCGCCTGATGTTGACTTCCCGAAATTGCGGGGATACAGCATTTTTCGGCCTTCGAGGCACGAAAGCCAGGTTTCACATTTTCCTTTACAGCTCGAAAGACAAAGGGTACATAGTCCGGATTCGCAGGGTATCCCGCGGTTAACTGCGCCAAGCGCATCGTTGTTTTTGATGAATTGTAGCATACTGTCAGTTTTTGATTAAAGATTTATAGTTTTCGCGCGAATTTAATGACAATATGTTATTTTTATGATTTTCATCATGTATTGTACAACATAAAAAAAATTGGGGTGCAGTGTGTCTGAAAAAGAAGCAGTCCCTGTTTTGTGTTGTTCCGGCAATTGTAACCCGGCGTTGAAAATGCAGTAAAAAAGTATTTTTATATTGGGTGAAAGGTGCCGGGTACTGGTTGTTCCGGGGTGCACGTTTCAGGTTACTGGTTGCAAGTTACTGGTTTCTTGTTGCAGGTTCCTGCCTACTGCCAACTGCAACTGATCACTTCTTCCTGCGAGTGCTCACTTCTTCTCCCCCCTTCGTGCTTCGCGCTTCCCACTTCTTCTCAAAAATTCTTCTTCAAAAAATCGTATGCATTGCTGTGCATAAACCGCTGCACAATTTCGGCTGCTGTTGTTTTGTTGTAGGGTTTTAAATTGTCCGACTGGTTCGATGCAATAAAATTGTAGGCATGTTTTTCGAGGTAGCTGTCGAACAGCGGCATCTCTT
>CAYUBV010000294.1:0-3563 GCA_964443035.1 uncultured Tangfeifania sp. | reverse complement strand
AAGTGGAAAGCGTTTTCATGGATTTGGACATTCCGTTCATCACATCGGCATCGTTTTTAAATGCTCCGGTTGCAAAACCATAAGCAACACCCATACCTCCGGCGGTAATCAGCAGCATGGCTACAACTCCTTCAATAAGGGGCGAACTTAAAAAACCTCCGTCGGTTCCTCCGAAAAAACCATTTTCAGGAATTAAGCCAATAAGCGTGATGATAAAAATTCCAACAAACGTAAGAGTGGCCATCAGCAACCCCTTTTTTTCTTTTTTGGAAAGCCTTTCCACTTTACTTTCCTCTTCTGAAACTTCTCCGGTATATTTCCCAAGCCGGGGTTCGACAATTCGTTCTGTAACGAACGTACCGGCAAAAGCTACAATAAATGTTGAAGCTACCATAAAATAGTAGTTGGCAGTGGGATTCACCACATAATCCGGATCGAGAATCTGGGCCGCCTCGGTAGATAATCCTGCCAGCAGCGGATCGATTGTTCCCAGTACCAGGTTGGCACTAAATCCTCCGGAAACACCGGCAAATGCTGCAGCCATACCGGCAATGGGATGCCGGCCGACAGCAAGAAAAATTACACCGGCCATGGGAATCAGCAAAACGTAACCTACATCGGAGGCCACATTCGACACAACCCCGGTAAAAACCAATACAAAAGTTAACAGGTGTTTTGGCGAATTGAGCACCAGCAAACGAATAACGGCATGCACCAAACCACTTTGCTCGGCAATTCCGATACCCAGCATGGCAACCAACACAATTCCCAGCGGGGCAAAACCGGTGAAATTCTCTACCATCTCGAGCAAAATCCGGTGAATTCCCTCCTGCGACAACAAATTAACCGGACGAACAATTTCTTTTGTTCCGGGATGTATCACCTCCCATTGCATGAAGTGCCCCAATGCAGATATCAAGAGAGCTGCCAGTGCAAACAACGCAAAAAGTGTTGCAGGATGCGGCAGTGCATTTCCAAATCGTTCCGTCCAGTTTAATACTTTTCCTAAAAATCCTGAATTCCCTTTTCCGGTTGCCATTATTTATGGTTTTGTTAAAAAATTCTTTCAAAAAAAATAATGCCGGCAACATTCATTTTAGATGAATTTTACCAACATTTTTAAAATGAGATTTCGAAAAAACAAAAAAAACAGGAAATACCAACATAAAATATGATATTTCCTGTTTTACTCAGAAATAAATGAAGATTATCTCCATTCAACTTTTTCCGCAATATTTCCTCGCCCGGGAGAGGGAAACTCCATGGAAATGTTTCCCACAAAAAAGAATCCCAACAATTTCTGATTCCCTTTCACTCCGACCACATCGTGAATTAACGGCAAAAACTTTGGCGATGCCCAAAATGCGCCCAGTTCCATTTCAGTAGCGGTTAACCACATATTCTGAACGGCCATTGAAACGGCGGCAATTTCTTCCCACTCGGGCAGGCGTTGGGCCGCATCGCGTTCAAAAACAATGGCAATGGCCACCGGAACACGGCTTAAATTTTCGTTGAATTTCTCCACTTTTTGCATGTTCACATTTTCGCCGGTGTCGTTTCTTTTCCCAAGCTCTGCAAAAATATCTTCAGCCAGTTTTTGTTTGCTTTCGCACTGGAAAACAATGAACCGCCACGGTTCTGTTTTTTTGTGATTTGGTGCCCAGTTGGCATTTTCCAGCAAACGTTGAATTTTTTCTTTTTCAATTTTTTCTCCGCTTATAAAGCGCGGCGGAGTTGCTCTCCGGTTTTTAATAATTTCATCAATATTCATTCTTATATCATTTTTTGTGAACGCCCCGAAAAATTGCTCAGTTTGTAAATGATCCGTGCAGCCACGTTGGCGTCCCACTCATTGTTTCCTGTTTCGCACACATCGAACCCAATAATTTTGCGCCCGCTTGCAACCGCTTTTTTCAGCAAATAAATTGTTTGCTGAAAATCCAGTCCGCCCGGAACCGGAGTTCCGGTATTTGGGCACAATTTCGGATCCAACCCGTCTGCATCTACACTAACATAAATATTTTCAGGAAGTTTGGAAATTATCTCTTCGCACTGTGCATTCCAGTTTCTTCCTTTAAACTGATTTTCTTTTAAATCGTGATCGAAAAATACCGAAATACGATCACCTTCTTTCTGAACAACTTCCACCTCTTCATCGCAATAATCGCGAATGCCTACCTGCACCAGTTTCGAAAGTGATTTTATTTTCAGCGCATTGTAAAAAACCGAGGCGTGTGAAAAAGTAAATCCCTCGTAACTGTTTCTTAAATCGAAATGAGCATCTATTTGCAAAATTCCAAAATCTTCATACTTCTCTCCCACTGCCTGCAAGGCTCCAAGCGGCACGCTGTGATCGCCGCCGATAATTCCGGGAATTTTACCGGCATCCAGCACTGTTTTGGTTTTTTCATAAACCCGGTTGGTTAATTTTTCGCACTCCCGGTTAATTTTCTGAAGCTCCTCCTGCATTCCCCTATTTTCCGACAAGTCTCCGCCATTCTCCAAAAAGTTGATGTATTCGGCTGATATTTTGCGCAGCTTTTTTCTTTTTTTCCAAATAGAATCATCCTGAGGTTGATAATAAATACCAAGTTTCCAGGCATCTTTCACATCCGGGTCAAGTAAATCAAGCTGAACCGAAGCATTTAAAATTGCCCCGGGGCCTTTCGCTGTTCCTTCGCCAAAAGAAACCGTAACATCCCACGGAACAGGGAGCAAAATTACATTTGCCGTTTTTTCGGTATAAGGAAGTCCGATAAAATTGCCGTTTTTTAAGCCGACTCCGCTGGGATTAAAATCTTTTTTTTCTTCTGGACTGTTCATCAAAAAATGTTTAATTTGTTTTCCTTATAAATTTGTATAAAATATACGAAATTAGCATCATTCGCTGAATTGCTTTGTTGTAAAAAGTGTAAACTATAAAATAAACAAATAAAATGAGTAAAGTTTTAATCATAGGTGCCGGCGGAGTGGGCCGGGTAGTTGCAAGTAAATGTGCAGATAATCCCGAAGTTTTTTCTGAAATTATGCTGGCCAGCCGCACGCTTTCGAAATGTGAAACCATTGCAAAAGAAGTAGGTAAAGGGCGAATCAAAACGGCGCAGGTGAATGCCGATAATGTGCCGGAAGTGGTTGATCTGATTCGAAAATTTCAACCTAAGTTGGTAATAAATGTGGCACTCCCGTACCAGGATTTGCCGATAATGGATGCCTGCCTCGAAACCGGTGTCAATTACCTCGATACGGCTAACTACGAACCAAAAGAAGAAGCCAAATTTGAATACAGTTGGCAGTGGGCTTATCACGATAAATTCAAAGAAAAAGGAATTATGGCTGTGCTGGGTTGCGGATTCGATCCGGGTGTAACGAGCATTTACACGGCTTATGCGGCCAAACATCATTTCGATGAAATTCACACACTCGATATTGTGGATTGCAATGCCGGCGAACACGGAAAAGCATTTGCCACCAACTTCAACCCGGAAATCAATATCCGTGAAATTACCCAGAAAGGAAAATACTGGGAAAACGGAAAATGTGTTGAAACTGAACCTCAGGAATTT
>CAYUBV010000293.1:0-3581 GCA_964443035.1 uncultured Tangfeifania sp. | reverse complement strand
AAACCACGTGGCGAGTTCTTCCACACCAACTGGACCGGACGTGGCGGCGACACCGCATCGTCAACTTATAATGTATAAAAATTACAGGTTAATTGAAATTCATAAACAGGAAGTGAGAAATCGCTTCCTGTTTTATTTTACCAAAACTTCTTCAGCAGATAAATCGGCTAAATATCTATTAAAAAAAACAGTATAAAAAACTCCGGTTAATCAATTCTTTCACCGAAAAACAAAACAATAATACCCCAAAATCGGTTATAGACACCACAAATTCACTTTACAGAATTATGACCGAGAACAATCAGGCAAAAAAGGAGAAATATTCCCATGTCATTGTCAGAAGCAAAAACGAATCGAAAAAAGTAAAAATAAGTTCAGCGTTTAAACCTGATATTTCAACCCCTGTAATGAGAAAATGGCAATCGTTGCTGGATACAATTGCCAAAATAGTAAATGTCCCTTCGGCACTGATAATGCGGCTTAACGGGGATTCAATCGAGGTGTTTCTAAAAAGCCGGACGGAAGGAAATCCTTATGAAAAAGGCGAAGAAGCAAAACTAATTTACGGATTGTATTGCGAAACCGTTATTGGCACCCAGGAAAAACTGTTGGTGCCGGATGCCACAAAAAGTGAAGTTTGGAGTAAAAACAACCCGGATGTTGACATTAACATGATATCTTACCTGGGATTCCCGATCAACTGGCCCGATGGTGAAGTTTTTGGCACAGTTTGCCTGCTCGACAACAAGGAAAACCATTACAATGAAAACTATACAGAACTGCTGCAACAGTTGAAATTTCTCATTGAAACCGACCTTGAACAATTGCTGACCCGCCAGAAACTTGAGGAAAAAAACCAACAACTGGAGCAGTTGAATTATAACAAATCCAGGTTTCTTTCACTGATTTCGCACGATGTAAGGGGCGGAATCGGCACGCTCGATGAATTTCTGAAAATTGTTATCGAAAACCTTCACAATTACAATTCCGAAAGAATAGAAATGCTCCTGAAAACGCTGAGCGAAAAAGCAGCTTCTTCTTTTCAGGTGCTCGATAACCTGCTAACCTGGTCGAAAAACGATATGCTCGATTTGCAGCCTGTCAAAAAACAATTCGACGTTATCAATCTGCTCGAAAACCTGCTTCTCTATTTCCATCATTCTATCTCGATGAAAAAAATTCAGGTAGAAAAAAATTACAGCAGCGAAAAAATAATGGTCAATGCCGATGAAAGCATGATTAAAGTAAGCCTGAGAAATATTCTTTCGAATGCCTTAAAATATACGCAAAAAGGCGGCCGCATACTGCTGACAGTTCACCAAAATAAAAACCGGCAAACCGTTGAAATAGAAGACACCGGGATTGGAATGGAAAAGAAACTGCTTGAAACGCTTTTTAGCTATAACAATGAACACAGCAAAAAGGGAACAGATGGTGAAGACAGCGCCGGAATAGGTTTAATACTGACCAAAGATTTTCTGGATAAAAACAATGCACAGGTTGAAATTGAAAGCACTCCGGGAAAAGGAACCCGTTTTTCCATCGCATTTGAATCGTGACAAACAATGCGAATCTGATTTTAAGCTGGTAAAAAAAGCCGCAATTAAAATAAAATGAATGGACCGGAATTAAATACAATCGACGATGTGCTTAAATCGCTGGACAAAATCATTTTCCGGTCGGTGGCACAAAATGATACAACAGGCTATTTTGCAGCCCTTTACCGGCAGGTTACTTTCGAAGTAAAACAAGGTATACTTGATAATTATTTCGATGACGGCGCCCGTATGGAAAAGCTGGATGTGGTGTTTGCCAAAAGGTACATCGATGCCTGGTATGCCTGGCAAAACGGCGAAATCGTTACCCAATCGTGGGAAGCGGCCTTCCGGTTTTCAGAAAAACAATCGCCTGTGGTTTTGCAGCATTTGCTAATGGGAATGAATGCACACATCAACTTCGATTTGGGAATTACAGCCGCTGAAATTTCACGTGGCTCTGACATTTCACTTCTGCAAAACGATTTCTTCCGAATCAACCATATCCTTTCATCGCAGGTAAATCATGTTCAGAATAATCTTTCGGCAATTTGGCCTTTGCTGAAAAAGATACTTGCAAAAACCGGCAAACTCGACAACCTGCTAATAGATTTCAGCATGGAACTGGCAAGAGACGGCGCCTGGGAGTTTGCGCGCGAACTCAGTGAGAAACCAGTTGAAAAATGGGAGGCATCCATAATGGAAAGAGATAGAGTTATAGCCGCAAAATCGGAAATTGTAACAAATCCGAAAATCTGGATGAAAATTTTACTGTGGATAATCAGGCTGGGAGAAAAGGGAACTGTTTCCAAAAAAATTAACATTCTGCTGAAAGAAAAACCACACACCGTTTAAACCTGTTTAATTCATGAATAAACAGGTAAAATGCAAATTTGCATACCCAATGGAATTTTTGAGGTATAGAAATAATTACACAACCAATAAAGGAATTCATTTGTTGAATTTTAAGAAATGGTTCTGTAATTGAAAAATCGGTCGGCAGCAAGGGATAATTCAGAAACATACTTAATTTTATCTTCATACAAAACCACTAATCAAAATAATGGAACAGAAGATTGAATACCATTACGACCCCGAAAATCAGATTTTTTACAAATCCTATCGCGGAGAAATAAGCCTTGAAGATGTAATAAATTCATGGGAAGAATTGATCCGCGAAAAAATAATCCCCGAAAACACGAAACGTTTTATTGTCAGCTACAAAAAAGCAAAAATTCTTTACAAGCCCCGCGACGCTGTTTTCATTGCTAATTTCTACAAACAGCATGACGATCTTTTTGCGCACTCCAAAATTGCTGCCATTATGGTTACACCCGATCAAACCGTTTTTACACATTTGCTTCAGCTTGAAAATGTGGAATTTGAAATTGAATCATTTTATACACAGGAGGCTGCAGTAAGATGGGCACTGAGCTAATATTTTTATAATTTTGTAAAGAATTAAAAAAAAGAAAGGAATAACATTGAAATTAGCATTCACAATATTTTGTCTGATTATTTTACTTGGAGCAACCGCTCAGGAACCACTTATGCCAATACTTCCGGAACAGGATTCCACAGAACTGAGTGCTGAACCCGACATGCTTTACCGTCAGTTTCCTGTCGGGATTTCGCCAATCGGTGAATTAATGCAACCGTTTAAAATGCCTGAATTCAACTTTGACGACGCTTTGGCTCAGCACCAAAACCTGGGATTGGCTGATTACTCGTTTGACAACTGGCATTTAAATGATTTTTATCCGGGACATTTTGGAATTTCACCTGCTCCGTTTTTAAGAAACGGAACCGTATTCAGCCAGGGCAGTTATCAACTCAACGATAAATTCAGAGTGGGAGGTTACAGTTTTGGTGGCAACTCAATTTTTTCTGCCCCGTTCCCCAACCAGGGCATCGACAATTTCGATTTTCGCGGCTCCACATTTTTTATGGAATACAAAGTTTCAGATAAATTTAAAATCGAAACCCGGGTCAGTGTGTCGCAGGGAAGGTGAAGAGGACGGAGGATGGAAGTTGGAAGCACGAAGT
>CAYUBV010000292.1:0-3629 GCA_964443035.1 uncultured Tangfeifania sp. | reverse complement strand
TGAAAACAGCATTTCTGGCAAATATGAGCCACGAAATCCGCACACCAATGAATGGTATTCTGGGCTTTATCGATATCCTTAACGAAAACGGATTATCAAAAGACGACAAAGAGACTTATTTAGACCTGGTGAAAAAAAGCGGCGAACGGTTACTGAATACCATCAACGATATTATTGAAATCTCAAAAATAGAGGCCAACCAGACCTATCTCAATCTTTCGAATGAAAAACCGGGAGAAATTCTGGAGGAGCACCTGAACTTTTTTCAACCTGAAGCCAATCAGAAAGGAATTTCGCTGAAACTCCGGAAAAGCCCGGAACACAAACTGAAAATCAAAACCGACAAAAATAAGCTCGATTCCATTCTTACAAACCTGATAAAAAACGCCATCAAGTTTACACCCGAAGGAAGTATTGAATTTGGATGCCGACAGGAGAACGGTCAGCTCAGTTTTTTTGTAAAAGATACGGGAATCGGAATTGCCGGCGACAGAATTGAAGCCATTTTTAACCGGTTTGAACAGGCAGATATTGGAATCAGCCGCGGCCACGAAGGAACCGGTCTGGGGCTATCCATTTCAAAAGCATACGCCCAAATGCTGGGAGGTAAACTTTGGGTTGAATCGGAAAAAGGAAAAGGAAGCACCTTCCGTTTTACCATTGACCTTTTGCCTGCTGTTGACGAGGAAGCAGTTCCGAAAAATGATTCGGAAGAGCAAATTGATTCCCAAACTGCCGGCACCATCCTTGTTGCAGAAGACGATTCCATTAGTTTTTCACTGGTAGAAACATATCTCGCGAAAGAGAATTTCAAATTGCTTCATGCCCAAAACGGCGAGGAAGCTATCCGGATGGTCAAAGAAAACCCCGAAATAAATTTAGTGCTGATGGATGTCAGAATGCCGGTAATAGACGGATACGCCGCTACACGCGAAATCAAAAAAATTAATAAAAACCTGCCGGTAATTGCTCAAACAGCATACGCCCTGGAAGGCGATCGTAAAAAAGCCATTGAAGCCGGTTGCGACGATTATGTATCGAAACCACTGAGAAAAAATGAGTTAATTCAAAAAATAAAGAAAGCAATCGGCTAACCTGCATTTCATTCATTACAAACAAAATTCATGAATAATTCTGGTTAGATTTGGTTAAATACAGGCAGTATGTCTTATATTTGAAAACAAGAACAATTTATCTGACATGACTAAACCTGAAAAAATGAAATCGGGCAAAATGCGTCAGGTGGCACTGATTGCTGCTCCACTTGTCAGCCTGTTCATTATCCTTTTTGCCGACCTTGAACCGGAAAACCGCAATGTAACCTATACTTTTGCCATAGCACTGCTGATGGCTGTCTGGTGGATCACCGAGGCCATTCCGCTGGCAGCAACGGCACTTCTTCCGGTCGCGCTCTTTCCGTTATTTGGTGTAGTTGACGGCAAAACGGTTTCATCCATGTATTTCAACCACCTGATTTTCCTGTTTATCGGTGGTTTTTTAATGGCATTTGCCATGGAACGCTGGAACCTGCACCGGCGGATTGCATTACGCATCCTGATATTTTTTGGTGTGAGCCCTGGACGGATTCTGCTGGGATTTATGCTTGCCACGGCATTTCTTTCGATGTGGATGTCGAACACCGCTACCGCCATGATGATGATACCAATCGCACTTTCCATCATTTTGAAACTTGAAGAGAGCCTCGGGAAGAAAAAAGTTGGAACCTATTCTGTAGGTTTGCTGCTGGCCATAGCTTATTCAGCTTCCATTGGCGGAATCACAACTCTGGTAGGCACACCCCCGAACCTTTCGTTTGCGCGGATTGTCAATATCGTTTTTCCTGAAATGGCAGAAATTTCGTTTGCCGACTGGTTCATATTTGCTGTGCCGGTTACCATTTTGCTCTTTGGCGCTGCCTGGTTGCTTTTATTTCTGATGTACCGGCCAAAAAAAAGCTGGGAAGGTTTGCAGTTGAACGATTTCAAATCAGAATACAAAGCACTGGGTAAAGCCAAACCCGAAGAAAAAATAGTTCTGACACTTTTTTCCGCGCTGGCGCTGCTCTGGATTTTCCGTTCCGGATTCGATATCCAGTCGTTTAAAGTTCCGGGCTGGGCGCAGCTTTTCAATAATCCCGATTACATCAACGATGGAACCGTAGCGATTTTTATGGCTCTGCTCCTTTTTATGATTCCCTCTAAAACTCAGAAAGGAGAACGGATTATGAACTGGAGAACCGCCAACAAAATACCGTGGGGAATTGTACTGCTTTTTGGCGGAGGATTTGCCCTGGCGCAGGGATTTGTGGAATCAGGTCTTTCGGTGTGGTTTGGTGAACAGCTTTCAGGGCTGGCCAATGTAAATCCCATTGTTCTGACTTTTGCCAATGTTACCATGATGTCGATGCTTACCGAACTGACTTCGAATGTTGCCACCACCGAAATGATACTGCCTATCCTGGCCGGACTTTCAGTATCGATAGAAGTGAACCCGCTGCTTTTAATGATACCTGCAACTCTGGCAGCTTCTTTGGCATTTATGCTGCCGGTGGCAACTCCTCCCAATGCCATAGTTTTCGGCACCAATCGCATCAGGGTAAAAGACATGGTAAAAACCGGAATTTTACTGAACATCACAGGCATTATCATCGCCACACTGGTTATGTATTTCTGGGGTACACTGGTGTTCGGGATCGATGTTGCAGTTTTCCCTGAGTGGGCGGCAAGTTCCGGCTAAAAACAAATGACTAGTGTTATGTCAGCCCTTAAAAGTCGCATCGTCATTCCGAACTTGTTTCGGAATCTGCTTTTTTAAGTCTGAGATGCTGAAATAAATTCAGCATGACGTTTCACCATTGACATGACACTTGGATACTTTTTTCAAACAAAAATGAATTGTATCTCTTAACTTTATTGGATAACTAAATTTGGTGAAATAGTATGGAAAACATATTCAACATTTTTCAATCACTCCTGGAACCAACGATTGTTCTGATTATCCTGGTTATTCTGCTGATTTTCAATGCCTGGGTTTTCAGAAAATTTAAATCCACCCCTTCGGAAGGAGTAATTACCAAAAGAACGATTTCATTTTTGCTGATACTTGTGGGAACCCTGGCTTTTATACTGGCCCTGCCCATCGACAAATCGCTGAAAGGCCAGATTTTAAGTTTCCTTGGCATCATAATCAGTGCCGGAATCGCCTTAAGCTCAACCACGGTTTTAGGCAACCTCATTGCAGGAATCATGAACAATTCCATGAACCGTTTCCGCAACGGCGACCTGATAAACATTGAAAACATGCGATAAAATCAGCCATCGAAAGAAACGCCAAAACCCGAACAAAAATCCAGAAAAATATTGAAAAACAAATCGAAAAAAACAAGGTAGAAAAAGAGTAGCGAGAGAAAAACCAGGCTGTAATACCAATTGTTTTTCAAACTGAGCCTTAAGCGAAGTTTTAAATTAGAATGGTTAATGCCGATAGACAATTGAAAAGTCTTAAAGAGTGAAACGATTTTAAGGCTCAATTCAATTGCTAATCGGTATAATCAATCCGGTTCGTTCTTTTGCCAGGCAAAACAAGCAGCCCCAACGGCACCAGCCAAATCGCCGTATTGTGCTTTAACA
>CAYUBV010000291.1:0-3655 GCA_964443035.1 uncultured Tangfeifania sp. | reverse complement strand
GCAAAACGCTGCATCACGAGCATTTGCTGGTTGATTTTATCGGGGCCGACAGCACGGGCTATCACCGCTGGAACCGCGACAGCGTAGTGGAAAAGGTGCTCCCCTACCTGCTCGAGATAAAAGAAATGGGCTACAAAACACTTGTGGAATGTACCCCCGCTTATTTGGGCCGCGACCCTGAATTATTGAAAATGCTCAGTGAAAAATCGGGCGTTCAGCTCATAACCAATACAGGCTATTACAGCGCAGTGGATGCCAAATTCCTGCCGGAGCATGCTTTTAACGAAACCGCTTCTCAATTGGCAAAACGCTGGATTGACGAGGTCCGCAACGGAATTGAAGGAACCGGAGTTTATCCCGGGTTCATAAAAATTGCCGTGGAACGCGGCCCGCTGGAAGAAATTAACCGGAAAGTTGTGGAAGCAGCCTGCCTGACCCACAAAGAAACGGGCCTCACCATTATGTCGCACACCGGGCTGTCAGAACCTGCATTTGAACAACTGGCAATCCTGGCTGAAAATGATATTCATCCTTCAGCATTTATCTGGACGCATGCCCACAACGAAAAAAACATCGACAAACATTTTGAAGCTGCTGCCCTTGGAGCCTGGATTGCCTTCGATAATTTCAATCCCGACCGCACGGAGCGTTTTGTCGATTTCGCACAGCAAATGAAAAAGCACGGTTTTCTGAAAAAAGTACTTTTCTCGCACGATGCAGGCTGGTACAAACCCGGTGAACCGGGAGGCGGAAATTTCCGCGGTTTTACCGATATCGAAAACATACTGATGCCGGCCTTACGCGATGCCGGCCTCAGCCAGCAGGATCTTCACATACTTTTTGTGGATAACCCGGCGCGCGCACTTCAGATTGAAAAAAGAGTGATCAATTAAAATTTTTATGTTGTACAAAACATTTGCAAACCTGCCTGTTACAAAATTCGTATATTGTAACAAGAGACATGAAAACTTACAATGAGGTACAGATCAAATAACATACTGGCTTATATTCCACCCACAAAAGTTGGAGAACTTGTATTAAAGCAAACCATGTTTTTCCAGAAAGCGTTGGGAATGCGGGTTTTTGTTTTTAATATTCCTGAAAATCCTCCCCTGTTTCAAAAATTATTTCTGCCCCGTAAAATTTTGCACCAACAAAAGGATGCGCTTCAACAACATGAAAAATTTATTGAAAATGCGCTTCAAAAGGAACTTCCCAAAGAACTTTCACTACGGGTAAAAACAGGAGATGTTAAGTCGGTTCTTCTTTCCCAGTCGAAAAAAGGAGGATATGAATTTATGATAATCGACAGGAGCGGCGCAGACAACCGGCTTTCGCAGAATGATGCCGACCGGATTATCAGTCGCTCTGATTGCCCGGTATTAACCATCCACAAAGATTTTGAGCCCAGAGATGTCAATACAATTGTTATTCCGGTGGATATTTCGCAAACCACCCAGAAAAAACTTTTATGGGCCACCTATTTTGCCAAAAAATTCAATGCAAAAATAAAAATCGTATCTGCCTTGAGTATGAATATTTCAACAAGCCAAAGCCTTGTCGGGAAAAATGCAGAACATCTGAAAGTTATGCTGAATGAGCGCGGAGTCGATTGTGAGGTAGAAATCATTAAAGCGCAGCGGCAGGAAAAACACAAAGTCATTGTAGATTTCCTGGAACAGGAAAAACCCGGCATGGTTATCATCCGCACTCACCAGCAATCGAATCTGGCAGGCACTCAAATCGGCAGTTTTGTTTCGGGAATTGTACATTGCTGCAAATTGCCTGTATTTACCGTCAATCGCAAGCTCAATCCGATGCCGGTTGATTTTGAACTTTAAAAGCCTTTTTCTTTCATTAATTTATCCAGGTCGCGCCACTTTTTCCCTTTACTGAAAACGGCTGCTTCTACGGGAGCAATTCCTTCGAGTAAAACCTGGTGCATTCCCAGCCGTTTTATCCGTTTGCCCAGCCTGGCATTTTCCTTGTTTTCTTCGGCAACCATGCCGGCATACAACACGCTCAGCCAGATTTCCATTTCCAGTTGATCCTTATCGTATGAGCAACTTAAAAGGGAAATTAAATCAAATATTTCAGGATTTATATTTTTGGAAACACGGTTAAAAATAATTGTAAAATCGTCGTAAATTTTCCGATTGCCATAATTTTTTGCCAGCTTTTTCAACCGTGAAAAATACAGAACATCAGATGGAGCAAACCGCTGTCCGTTTGTACGAACGACATAAACACACCAGTTGTCGAACTTTCCGTGGTCGAACTCTAAAAAACCGCCGTTACTGAATTTACAAATCCTGCGGGGCATAGTCAATATTTGTTAAACCACTAAAATAATGAACTATGCGCTATTTAACAAGTGCTTATTGTAAATGATTACTCCAGGTTAAAATCGTCGGGATTAAAAGGAATATCATCGTCCGGATCTTTATCGAACGGCCCTACACCCGGCGGATTAAAAAGTCCCCAGCGGTCGATGATGTAATTCCACTGATCGAATCCGGCAACCCAGTCGATAAACAACAGGCGGTACTCTTCAATCAAATCCCTGACCATATCAAAATATTCCACCTCTTCAAAACCAAATGCTTCCAGCGAATGGTTTGAAATCATCAGCTCGCGGGCAGCTTTACGAATGATAGCCGCATTTTCCATCCTGATATCGTAAAGTTCAGCTCCTTCGGCCCCGGCCACTTTTACCGTTAACTGCATAGCATCGGTAAGCATTTGGGCTTTGGTAAACTGAAGGTATTCATTGTCGTAGGGTATCAAATCGGAGATTTGACGCACCAGTTTAAAAATTTCCTCGCCCTTTTTATAAATGGGTAAATTTTCAATTGCATCGTCATTTTCATCGAAATTCATCTTTCAAATTGTTTAGTTTATGCATTTAGCTGCAAATTAGTACAACTTTGATACATTTCCCAAATATCGGGAATTCGTTTTCTGATTTAGCATGTCAAGGTAAAATACCAGTTGTCAATACCTGCTCTTTTTATTCAACTAATATTTTGCTTTTTGAATAAATAAAAATACGAAAGCTGTTTTGAATAGTATCCCGGCAATTTTCAGGTATCCGGGTTCAATAAAATAAACAGGATTTTTTAAATGTATCCCCGCAAAAAAAAGTCCTAACCCCAAAATCAACAGGATTAATTCATACCCGGGCTGGTATTTTTTTGTTTTAATTGTATCAAAGACAAAATATACTTTGAATGATATACCCGTCACAATCAGAAAAACAGGGAAAGCAACGTTATCAAGAATAATTTTTAAAATTATTCCAACTGTTAACAGCGTCAGTCCGGCAAAAAGCGGCCATTTATTCTTCATTCTCTCCGGTTAAATTGAGTGCGAATATCGAAAATTTTCGGGAAACTCAACTCACGAATAAAAATTACAGCCTGTGTTTTTGGGGAGATTTGGATATAAAAAAAGGATTAAGCTGATTTTAAACAACTTAACCCTTTTAATTGTGGGGAGAGCAGGATTCCACAAAATGATCATGCGTATAAATAAATCGGGTAACATTTTTGTTTTTATTGAAACATTTGCAAATGAGTAACAAAAAAGTTACCTTAGACCTGTGAAAACAAACGAGATAATAAAGTTGATTGAATCAGACGGATGGTACAAAGCC